>JADLBL010000027.1 GCA_020847735.1 Candidatus Eisenbacteria bacterium | reverse complement strand
CGAACCCTTGCAACCCGAGATACGCCGCGACAAGATCGCCCGGCTCCTGGTTCATCCCGCTGACTCCTCCTTCCCGCGAAGAAAGAAGAGCCATGGATGAACCGGAGCGCCTACGCCGTCAACTCAGACCCGGCACTCCACGGAAAGGTGAGAGGAGCCTCATTTGAGACGCACAAGTCTCCATTATCTGGATCACTGAAGAAGCAGGAGAAGTCGCCACTCGTGTCGGCCGCCGCGACGCCGACGGCGAACTGAGCCTGGCCCGACCGAATCGACCAGCTCAGCGGTGCCAGCCTGTTGAGAACGACAGCGCTGCCGAGGGCTTGGTCGTAGCCCCCGACAAGCAACTCCCGGGTCGGAAGCGCTTCTCGACCCCCGATGACAGGGGCGAGCGAGTTTGTCGGCTCCTCTCGATGTCCCGTGCTGAGACGCTCACAGCGTGATCCTCGCCCACGGGTTGTGGGGTAGCCCGCAGCGCTGGAGGATCTTCAGCTTGAAGTACTCGGGGTCGCGATAGCCGCGGGCCTGGAAGCGCAGGGCGGCGATCTGGCTGTTGCGTGACTCGGCCAGCCCCAGCGGCACGTCGTGCTGGTGGCCGGCGATGACCGCGTCGAGATGGGAGGCGAGCCGGTTCGCAACCGTGCGGAACTCGGGCAGCGCGGCGTCGAACACGGCGAGGATCCACTCCTGCAGCCGCTCGCGCAGGACGCCGAAGTAGCGCCACGGATGCCGGAGGATCGCGCGCAGCTCCTCCTTGAGCAGGTAGCCGCGGTAGAGTGGCTGGTTGAGCTCGACGAGTCGTCCGAGCACGAGCTTGTCGCGGTGCCCGAGGTTCTCGCGCGCCGACAGCAGCAGCCACTTCTTCACCTTCAGGGTCCGCCCGAGTTCATCCCGCGGCGCCGCCGAGAACAGCCGCCGGCGCAGCTCGTCCAGCGCCCGGTTGGCCCACTGCACGATGTGGAAGCGGTCGAGGATGTGCACCGCGTGCGGCAACCGCGCGGCGATGATGCGCAGGTAGCCCAGGTCGCTCACGACCCCGCGCAGGCGACGGCGACCCTTCGCGCCCAGCGCGCGCAGCAGCGGCAGCAGCCCGCGGCGCCCCTTGCCGTCGCCGATCCAGACGACGCGTCCGTTCTCGAGGTCGGTCACGATCGTGAAGTACTCCCGGCCGCCGGTACGCGAGACCTCGTCGACGCCGATCCAGCGCAGCTCGGCCAGCGCCGCGGTGCGGTCCCCGAGCGCCAGCGCGATCGCCCGTCCGTCCACGCGCGCCACCGTCTCCCACGCCAGGCCGGCCATCTTCGCCACCGCCGAGATCGGCAACCGTGTGCACAACGCCGCCAGGCGCTCGAAGAAGCGGCGCGTCATCCGGAAGCCCGGCATCGCGAAGGGAAGCCGCTCCACCCGTGTCCCGCCGCAGCACGCCAGTCGCACCGGCTGCACCTCCAGGTACGTCTCCATGTCGCCGAGCGAGCAGTCCCGCAGCCAGATCGGGACGGGCTCCGTGAACAGTCCCCGCGCGTGGCGCCGCCCGCAGCCCGAACACTCATGCTGCCCCGTGCGCCGCTCGATCCGGACCACCTTCACCCGGCCCCGCCGCGGATGCCGCGCCTGCACCACCGCGACGACTTCGAACCCTTGCAACCCGAGATACGTCGCGACAAGATCGCCCCGCTCCTGGTTCATCCCTCTGCCCCCTCTCTCCCTGGTCGGAAAGAAAAGGGTACGGATGAACCGGAGCGCCTACGCCGTCAACTCAGGCGCTGCGCTCCACGGAAAGTCGAGAGGAGCCTGATTTTTCCCGACCGGTCGAAGCTGAACGAGGTGTTTCTTTGGAATGTGGTCAACGATGAGCGTTTCTGGCAACGCTATGCGACCGCCCAGCCGTTCATCCGCCCCTCCGAGATAAGAAGGTCATGGATTCCGCTTCCCCCACCCGACGAGCAGACCGCCATCGCCCGCATCCTCGACGCCGTGGACACCGCGCTGGAGCGCACCCGCGCGGCGGTCGAGCGGGCGCGCGAGCTTGAACGCTCCGTGCTCGAGGACACCTTCGAGAGCCTGCACGCCCAACACGTTCAACTTCGAGAGTTCACCGCTGACGTGCGCTATGGAACATCAAAGGCGTCGAGCGAGAGAGCGTGGGGGAACCCGGTCCTGCGTATCCCAAACGTCGTTGCCGATAGGCTCTCACTGGGCGACTTGGCGTTGGTGGACCTGCCGACCGGCGATGTCGAGCGTTTGAGTCTGCACGACGGTGATCTCCTGCTCGTACGCACGAATGGCAACCCACACTATGTTGGGCGATCGGTCGTGTTTCGACGTCCCGACGCACGCACATGGGTTTACGCCTCGTACCTGATTCGCGTGCGCCTGAAGGCAGGGCTACTGCCGGACTTCGTGAACGTCTTTCTTGGGCTCGAGCGTGGACGACGTGAGCTACTGCGCCGAGTTACAACCTCTGCGGGCAACCACAACATCAACTCGAATAGCATTCGGCTCCTGAGATTGCCGGTGCCTGCTTCACAGGACGAGCAGGCGCACCTCGTGGAGATCGCGAGCGCGTGCCGGACACACGTCGACGCGCTCAGAGCAAAGGCAGCAGCGCTGGAGGTCTTGAAGAAGTCCCTCATGCACGACCTCCTCACCGGCCGCGTGCGCGTGACGAACCCCGCGAAGGTCGCTGCGTCATGAGCGAGTACCGCTACGTGGAGCAGCCGATCCTCCGTTGGCTGTGTGGCGAACCGAAGCCGCCGGAGTACGCGGCCGGAGGCCTCGGCTGGACGTATCGCGATGAGACTGCGATGGCGGCCTTCGATCGGCCGCTGGATGACCCGCTGGTGGAGAAGCTGCTCGTCGCGGCGATCCTGCGCATCAACTCAGGCGTGACGACCGAGGCGCAGGCCAGGTTCGCGGTCGCGGCCTTGCGCAAGACGATGTCGCAGCCGGACAGGCTGACCGCGAACCGCCAGACGCTCGACCTGCTGCGCGATGGCGCCAAGGTGGTGCTCGCGCCGGGAGCGGACGCGACCACGGTCCAGTTCATCGCGTTCGAGCCGGACCGCCAGCGCCTGAACGATTTCACCGCCACCAACCAGTACCGGGTGCAGGGCGTGAAGCAGTGCCGCGAGGACACGGTGCTGCTGGTGAACGGCATCCCGCTCGTCATCGCCGAGTACAAGAGCTACGTGGCGAGCGGCAAGGACTGGCGCGAGGCGGTCCACCAGCTCCACCGCTACCAGCGCCAGGCGCCGCTCGCGCTGACGCCCAATGTCTTCTGCGTCGCCGCCGACGAGGACGAGTTCCGCTTCGGCACGGTCCTTTTCCATGATGCGGGCAAGGAGGACATCGAGCGGCACCTCGACTGGTGGAGCCGCTGGCTGAGCCTCTATCCCGAGCAGCACGGATGGTGGAACGATCCGGCGTCGAAGGACCCCGACGATCCGCTGGAGGTGCCGGTCAAGGGCCTGCTGCGGCTCAAGCCCGCCCACCTCCTCGACTTCCTCCAGCACTTCGTCGTCTTCGAGACGAAGAAGGGCGTCACGACCAAGAAGGTCGCGCGCTACCAGCAGTTCGAGGCGGTGAACGAGCTGGTGGATCGCACGGTCTCGCTCGCCGGCCGGCCCGTGGACACGCAGGAGCGCACGGGGCTCGTCTGGCACACGCAGGGCTCCGGCAAGTCGCTCACGATGATCTTCGCCGGGCAGAAGCTCCGGCGGCACCCCGCGCTCGGCAACCCGACGGTGCTGATCGTCGTTGACCGGCGCGACCTGAAGACGCAGCTCTCGGATGACTTCGACGCCTGCGATTACCCGAACGTCGAGAAAGCGCTCGGCGTCGAGGACCTGAAGCGCAAGCTCCGCGCCGACTGGCGGGGCACGCTGGTCACCACCATCCAGTCGTTCCAGAAGATGGAGGGACTGGCGCCGCTCACGCGCGACAACATCATCAGCCTGGTGGACGAGGCGCATCGCTCGCAGAAGGGCGACGGCACGGAGAGCTACGCGATGACCATGCGCGTGAAGCTGGCGAACGGCTTCCGCTACGGCTTCACCGGGACGCCCATCGACCGGACGATGCAGAACACGCACCGCGACTTCGGCCCGCTCAAGGACGGCGTCCAGGAGCGCTACCTCAGCTACTACGGCATCCGGCGCGCCATCCAGGACGGCGCCACGCTCGAGGTGCACTACCTGCGCGACAAGGTGCCGTTCAAGGTGGACGAGGCGCCGCTCAGCCTCGGCTTCGAGCAGATCTGCGAGGAAATGGAGCTCGAAGACGAGGAAGCGAAGGACTTCGTCCAGCGCCAACGCTCCCAGTGGAAGGAGCTGGCGCGCCATCCCAACCGGGTGGAGATCGTGCTGGAGAAGATGCTCGCGCATTTCCTCGAGCACCCAGACCCCAATGGCTTCAAGGCGCAGCTCGTGGCCGTCGACCGCAAGGCGTGCGCGGCGTACAAGGCCGCGCTCGACGCGAAGCTCGTGGCCCGTGGCCTGCCGCCGGAATGGTCCGACGTGATCATCTCGTCGGCGCAGAACAGCGAGCCGGAAGTCGAGCACTTCGAGTACGCGAAGGCGAAGCAGGACGAGCTGATTGATTACTTCAAGCTCACGCCCGCGGAGTGGGAGGCCTGGAACCGGGAGCGCCACGGGGTCGACCGGAGCCAGTGGCGGCCGCCGCTCAAGATCCTCATCGTCTGCGACCGCCTGCTGACCGGCTTCGACGCGCCGGTCGAGCAGGTCATGTACCTCGACAAGCCACTGCGCGACCACAATCTGCTGCAGGCCATCGCGCGCACCAATCGGCCGCTGCCTTCGATGAAGAAGCGCACCGGCGTGGTCATGGACTACTTCGGCGTGTTCACGAACCTCGAGAAGGCGCTCAACTTCGACGAGAGCATTCGCGAGGAGTCGCTCATCGACTGGGACGCGCTGCGGGCCCTGGTGCCCGGCGAGGTGGCCCGGTGCATGGAGACGTTCAAGGGCATCACGCGGGCCGACACCCGCGAATGCCTGCTCGCGGCGCTCGCGCGCCTGCGCGACCCCGATGCCGCCAAGAACTTCGAGCAGAACTTCCGGAGCCTCGAGAGACTGTGGGAGGCCATCGCGCCGGACCCGTGCCTGTATCCGCACCGCCACGAGTACAACTGGCTCTGCGGCATCTACGTCGCGCATCGGCGCCGCCAGCGCGGCAGCAAGGACACGTACGGCGAGCTGTCGGCGAAGACGCGGCAGCTCATCCAGGAAAACACCACGTTCCTCGACGTCGCCGAGGCGCTTCCGGTGTTCAAGATCGACGAGGACTACGGGGCGAAGCTGGACGAGCTGCCCACGCCCGCGGACAAGGCCGCCGCGCTCGAAGCCATGCTCACCGGCGAGCTGTCGGAGGACGACCCGAGCTTCATCTACCACCAGCTCGGCGAGCGCCTCCAGCGCGTGAAGGAGCGCAGGGATGCCTCCGATGAGGCGATGGCGAAACGGCTGCGCGAGCTGGAGGAGATCGCAGCGCAAGCCGCGGCGACGAAGCAGGAGCCCGAGAGACTTGGGCTGACGCAGCCGGGCGAGTACGGGCTCTTCACCATCCTGCGCGCCCATGCCCCCGTCGCCGCGGAAGGCTACGTTGCCGAGTGCGCCCGGCGCATGGGGTCGCACCTGCGCACGAACGGGCTGCTCGGAACCGGCTGGAGCAACTCGATCGGTGGCCGGATGCGCGTCGAGCAATCGCTGCTCGCGGAGTCGTGGAATCCGTCCTACGAACAGCTCGGTTTCGATCGCGATGCGGCAGATCCGGCGTTCCTCAAGCCTGCCGTGAACGAGCTGGCGAAGTCCGATGGCGCGGGCTGACGCCATGCAGTCCGCGACTCAGCATCGGATCCGGCTCCGCGGCCGCGTGGTGGACTACCGGCTGGTCCGCTCGAAGGCCGCCCGCAAGCTGCGCGTCCGGGTGGGGCCGAACGGAGTCGAGGTCGTGCAGCCGAGTCGGCGCAACGGTGAGGAAGTCGCGGAGTTCCTTTCGACCAACAGGGACTGGATCCTCGATCAGCTCGAGCGAGCGGAGCGGTTGCGCGGTGCACGGCGGCCGGCACAGCGCCGTGTCGGCGAGATCCTCTTCAGAGGCGAGCCGACCCGGGTTCGGGTCGAGATGACCCCATCGCGCTCAGCAGGCAACATCGTTCGCCTGGTCGACAGCGAGATCGTCGTGTCGCGCGGCCCACGCTCGCGCACCCCTGTCGCGCGCAGCCTCGAGTGCTGGCTACGTCGTGAGGCCCGCCGGGCGATCGAGAGACATCTCGTGGCGGTGATGGGCCGCCTGGGTCAGCGCCGGCGGCGTGTGTACGTGATGGGCCAACGCACCAAGTGGGGCAACTGTTCGGCGCTCAGGAACCTCTCGTTCAACTGGAGACTCATCCTCGCGCCCGACTACGTGCTCCGATACCTCGTGACGCACGAAGCCGTCCACCTGGCCGTCCCGGACCATTCCGCGAAGTTCTGGCTGACCGTGCAGGGCCTTTGCAGCGACACGGAGAAGGCCAAGCAATGGCTGTGCAGACATCAAGCGCACCTGCAGGTCGAGTTGGCGATCATTCTGGATGGGGCGCCCAAGGGCGGGCGTCTAACAACAGCATGCAGCTGACGGCGCCACGCGCCGCCGCTGATGCTGAGCGTTGGGCGCCAAGGGCATGACCGCATGGACACCGCAGGTAGCGTACCAGGGGGCCAGGACAGACATGTC
This sequence comes from Candidatus Eisenbacteria bacterium, assembly GCA_020847735.1. Taxonomy (NCBI): domain Bacteria; phylum Candidatus Eiseniibacteriota; species Candidatus Eiseniibacteriota bacterium. The sequence continues at coordinate 50,634 of JADLBL010000027.1, read as the reverse complement.
GCGAAACATCGAGACCGTAAACACCTACCTGGACGGCTTTCGCAAGAATGATCACGAGCAAATCCTGTCCTGCCTGACTGACGACATCGAGTGGACCGTGTTCGGCGCCTTCCATCTGACCGGCAAAGCGGCCTACGACAAGGCCATCGACGGGGCGCCTGAGTTCATCGACCCCCCCGAGCTGGAGGTCGTCCGCATGGTTGAGCAGGGGGACGTCGTCATGGCAGAACTCACCGGCAAGGCGAAGCGCGCCCGGGGCGGCGAGATGCGCATGTCGATGGCCGAGGTGTTCGTCATGCGCGGCGGCAAGATCGCTGAACGCCGCGCCTGGGTGATCGTTCTCACGGAGAACGATTACCGCTGAGCATTGGCACGCGTGATAATGAGCCCGCACGAGGATGCACATACGTTGGCGCATGACTTGAGTTGGGCGGACCCGGCTTTACTGAAAGGAGATTCGAGAGTGCTGCGAGGTACGATGAGAGTCAATCCCTCCGATGAGACCATCAAGATTGGTCCCCTCGGGATTCGGTTCCTCCTCACGAGCGATGATTCCAACGGCGGCGCGTCGGTGTTCGAGATGCTCGTACCCGTTGGACAAAAGCTGGCGGCACCGGCCCACAAGAATGACGCCTACGAGGAGATCATCTACGGCATTGAGGGCGTTCTTGCCTGGACAGTGGACGGCACGCCCATCGAGGTTGGCCCTGGACAGGCGCTGTGCATCCCACGAGGCGCGGTGCACCGTTTCGACAATCTCGGCAGCGTGGACGCGAAACAACTCGTTCTCATAACTCCTGCGATCATGGGGCCCGCGTACTTCCGCGAAGCTGCCGAGGTAATCGGCGCCGCGGCGGGCGGCCCGCCCGACCGCGCGAAGATGATGGATGTCTTCAAGCGACACGGCATGACCGTGGCCCCGCCTCCGCTTGGCAAGTAGCGGGCGGGTTACATGGCCTTCCGCGTGGCACACGAACGCGACGTTTTCCGTGTTCGGGAGCCTCGGGAACCGTTTTTGAGAACGAGTGTAGCGACGAAGCCGCCCAACAACCGGTTGCAGCGGACGGTCCGCTGCGCGGCCCGCAGCTGAACCGGAACGTTAGACCGCATGGTCTCGCTGTATTGCTGCCTTCCAGGATGGCCAGTCGGCGTCAAGCAACCCTCTATCTGCCTCAGCCTCATGCGGCCGCAATCGAGCGGCTGCGCATGACCTACAACCCCGTCCAGCACGCACTGATCCGTGCGCATGTCACCCTCTGCCGTGAGGATGAGGTCACGGACTGGCGCGAGGTGGCCCAGCGTCTCACGGCTGTCGGACCGATCGCGATCACCCTGGCGTTTGGCGCCCCGGTGCGGGACGGCCACCTCGTGACCTTGCCGGCAACGGGGTCCACCGCGTCCTTCGATCACCTGAGAGCCATCCTGCTCTCCCGACCCGACGCGCCGGTCCGAAAGCATGCGCCGCACATTACCGTGATACATCCTCGAAATGGCGTCTGCTCGGACGAGGCCTTTGCAGCGATCCTGGAGGGCCAGCCCCCCTTCACCGTCACCTTTCGGGAGGTCACCCTGATCGCTCAGGTGGATGGCGGAGTGTGGCAGGATAGCGTCCTCGGGAGAGATCATTCGTAGGACGCTCGTGCAGTCAAACAACCGCATGCACTTGACGAACGGGCGCCGACAGAGAGAGTTATGAGGATCCCCTCGCTCATGCGTCCGTTCGCAAGCGATGCGGGGCGTCTTGCGGAGATGGCCGAGTAGACCCGCCTCCGTCCTGAGGAGCGGACCGTCCGCTGCACCGCCCGCCGCTGAACCGGAGCGTTGGGCGCCGGAAGGTCGACAGCCAGGCAATCGTTTCTACGCAGATTGGAGCACATGTGACTTCCGAAGCGAAGAACGTTGATCTGGTGCGCGCTCTATACTCTGCGTTCGCTGCCAAGGACATACCGAGTATCCTTACTCTCCTCTCGGAGGACGTTGAATGGGGCGAGCCTGAGAATCCATTCAATCCCGCCGGTGGCACAAGAAGGGGACACCCCGGCTTTCTGGAGTGGATCACTATCGGGAAGAACGCGGAAGAGATCCTCGTTCTCGCACCGGGACAGATGCTGACGGATGCCGATTCAGTTGCTGTTGTCGGTCACATGAAGTGCCGCGCCATATCAACCGGCAAGGTCTACGAGTCCGATTTTGTTCACCTCGTCACGGTCCGCGACGGAAAGATCAGCCGGTTTCAGGAGTTCTTCGACACGTACATTGCGGGCGAGGCGTTCCGTCCATGACTCGCAACTGTACTGGCGCCCCCGTCACATCTCCTTATACCCGGCGACGCCCAACCTCGGCGTGCAGCGGACATGCTACGCTCGCCGCTGCCGCCAGACGTTAGGCGCACCAACACAGAGGGTCTCGTGGACTCGACTAGATCGATTCGCGCCGGCGGCTGGAGCCTCATTCTCGGGGCCATCTCCTTCATGGTGGTCTTCGCGTTTCTCGCAGCACGCTTCGACTACCCGGCTGTCCTTGACGGGCCAGCAAGCACCGTGTTGCCGAAACTTCTGGCCACGGGCAGTACCGGCCGGGCTGTCTGGGCCATATATGCCTTCTTGCCACTCGTATGGATCCCGGCCGGGGTGGGCGCCTATCATGCTCTGCGCCATACTCATCCTGGCGCCATGTTCCTTGCCCTTCACACGGCGATTATCGCCGCACTGAGCATGATGTTGGGTCTGATGCGGTGGCCGAGCATTCACTGGCAGTTGGCAGAGCATTACACCTCGGCTGATGCCATCGAGCGTAGTACCATTGGCACTCTGTTCGACGGGCTGAACTCATACCTCGGCAATTATGTCGGAGAGTTCCTCGGCGAGCTCAGCTTCAGCACGTTCTTCCTGCTGTCGGCGTGGGCGTTGTTACGTTCCCGGGCCGTGCCCCGCTGGCTTGCAGTTGTGGGGTTCTTCACCGGGGTAGCGGGTCTGGTCGGCATGTTCCGCAATGTCACATCCGCCGTGGACATGGTGGCAGCCGTGAACAATTACCTTCTACCAATCTGGATGATCGGGCTGGGCATCATACTTCTCCGGTGGCCTCCACGTGCAGCCCCGGCGGCGGGCGCCTAATTTGAGTTAGACGGACAAGAAGGAGGGTGGGTACTGGTGACCAACGTGCGATCCGAGTTGGCTTCGGACCACGACGCGGTCCGTCAGATCCATACGGCAGCCTTCGCGAGGCCAACCGAGGCCTCGCTGGTCCACAAGTTGCGCGGGTCCTCGGGCAGCATCTCGCTGGTAGCAACTGAGGCCGGTGGGGTCGTCGGCCACATCCTGTTCACGGCCGCGAAGGTCATGGGGAAGCAATTCCGTGTGGCGGGGCTGGGTCCCATGGCCGTCAGTCCGGCGCGGCAGCGAAGCGGCATCGGTTCGGAGTTAGTCCTGCGCGGGCTGGAGGCCTGCCGTATCGCGGGATACGAGGCAGTCGTGGTCGTGGGCCATGCCGAGTACTACCCACGCTTCGGGTTTCAGCGCGGCAGCAGCTTCGAGCTACGGTGTCAGTTCGACGTCCCGGACGAGGTGTTCATGGCCACAGAGTTGCAGCCTGGGGCCTTGTCAGGCGGTGGCGACCTACAATATGCGCCAGAGTTTTCACAGGCATAGGCATGGGGGCGACATGCCACCGAACAACGGCATGCGGGCGACGGCGGGCGCGGACCGCCAGGGCCGGCCCGCAGCGCCTGCCGACGCCCGGCGCGCCTGATGCCGGGCGTTCGACCGACGGAACTTTGAGGCGGAAATGAAGCCGGAAGAACTGCTCGAGCGTATCGTCGACGGCCGCACCGACTTGGTTTGGGACTATGTTGCTCAAGGCCACGCCGCGACCTCTGTAGCCGCCGACGGCCTACCGCTCGTGCGGTGGTGTGCATACTACGGAGACGTGAGCGCGATGCGGTTCCTCCTGGACCGCGGCGAGTCGTTGTCGCCGCTCGGGCAGAACCATGGACTGCACGGCGCGGCCTTCCATGGCCATTGGCAACTCTGTGAGTTCTTGATCGAGCAGGGGGCCGACGTCAATAGAGCCGCGGAAGACACCGGCGAGGCCCCGCTGCATGCCGCGCTGTGCACACCCCGTCGTGGCGCGCACGACCTCGTCCTGCGCGTCTTGCTGGCCCGCGGTGCGGACCCTCATCGTGTGACGAAGCCCGGGGCCACGACCGGGGCGTTCATGCGGGATTGCCGAACCAAGGGTGAGACGCCTCTGCATCGTGCTGCTGCCTTCGGTTCGGAAGATGCGATCGACCTACTCCTTCGTGCGGGTGCAGCACGCGAAGCGAAGGACATGAACGGCGATACGCCGCTCAGTTGGGCAAGTTGGTACGTGCGCCCTGACTCGATCCTGAGGCGATTGTGCTACGGGACGTATACGATTCACCCCGACAGAACGACAATGCAGGCAGCCCTGCTCGGGAGACCCCATGAGCAGCCATGAACGGTCGAACAACCGGTTGCGGAGGACGGCGCTGCGCGCCGCCGCCGAACGGGAACGTTAGCCAGATGCACGACACTCACCGCTCGGGAGACGAATGAGTCACGAGACCGGATCCGTGACCGGTGGGCCGCGCCTCCTGCTTCGCTTGGAAGGGCTTGCGGTCCTGGTGCTCGCGGTGGCCCTCTACGCGCGAAGCGGGAGCTCCTGGTGGCTGTTCGGCGCACTGATCCTCGCGCCTGACCTGGCCCTGCTCGGATACTTCGCCAGCCCGCGCGTCGGGGCCATCGCCTACAACGCGCTTCACACATTTCTAGGACCTACGGTTGTGATTGCCTTCTGTCGGGGTGCAGGGACCGGTACCGCGGTCGCGCTCATCTGGGCGGCGCACATCGGCATGGATCGTTCGATCGGACTCGGACTCAAGTACGCGGCGGGATTCCGGTTCACGCACCTTGGGTCCGTCGGGGCTAGCGACGGCACACGACACACTGACTAACGATGGTTGGTGCCGACGGTCACGGCAGAGAGGCGGCGGCTGCACCGCCGCATCATTGGGAGTGCCCGCAGCACAACCTGACGTTGGGCCGCAGAACGGGTTGCATCCTGATGTGCCGTGGCATCGCGGTGAGGACGTCTTGAAATGAGCTCCACACTCCCAGGGGGTCGGTGCCTCACGCACGCTGACAGAGAGGGCCGCCCGATTCCGGAACACAAACCGCGACGAACCTCGCTCGGGAGTTCGTGAATGGCAGACAAACCGCGAACGGCCGCCACGCCCCAGCCGCCCTCTGGGTCGGAGCGCGTCTCACCGCAGGCGGTGAGCCAGCTGCGCAAGCGGCTCATCAAGGGCGAGGACGTCGTCGACTCGAAGACCTGGGCCGGCTCCATCCCGACCGCCTTCGGGATCGCGCCCCATCTGCGATTCGGCGCGAGCCGATGGTTCAACCTGGTGTGGCTGCTTCCGCTGGGTTGGGTGTTGCTGCTGCTCGGAGTCGCCATGGCGCAGTACCTGCGCGGCATTCCCGCCGTCGAGGCGTTCGTGCAGAGTCATCCCGGCGCGGGCTTCGCAACCACCTTTGCCGCGCCGATGCCGGCCTGGTTGCGCGTCCAGCACTTCCTCAACTTGTTCCTCCTCTGCTTCATCATCCGGGCCGGCGCGCAAATCCTCGCCGATCATCCCAGACTCTACTGGACGCGACACTCGACGCCTGGGAAGGAGTGGCTCCGGATGCAGACGCAGGTTCCATCCACTCCGCTCTGGACGGCGAAACAGGACTCCCTCACGCTGCCCGGGCATCTTGGGCTGCCGGGCATCCGTCATTCGATCGGGCTGGCCCGATGGTGGCACCTCGGCATGGACACGCTGTGGCTCGCGAACGGACTTGTTTTCTACGTGCTGCTCTTCGCGACCGGAGAATGGCGCCGGATCGTCCCGACGAACTGGCACGTGTTCCCCGATGCCGCCTCGGTTCTGCTTCAGTACCTGTCCTTGAGTTGGCCGGCCAACGACAGCTGGGTCGCGTACAACGGCCTCCAGATGCTCGCCTACTTCATCACGGTCTTCATCGCGGCGCCGCTCGCGTTCGTGACCGGGCTGGGCATGTCACCCGCGCTCTCGACCCGGTTCCATGGCGTCAGCAAGAGGCTCAGCATCCAGACCGCCCGCTCGCTGCACTTCCTGGTCCTGTGCTGGTTCCTCTTCTTCATTTTCATTCACGTCACCCTGGTCTTCGCCACCGGCATGTTGCGCAACTTGAACCACATCTATGCAGGGACCGACGCGAACGGTTGGGTCGGTTTCGTCATCTTCGCCGGCTCGATGGTGGTCGTCGCGATCGCGTGGGTGGCGGCCACGCCCTTGACGCTGCGACACCCGCGCTGGGTTCAGAGAGGCGGGTATGCGCTGATCGGCCCGGCGCAACGCCTCTTCGAGCACCTCGATTCCAAGCCGGGGACCTACGCGGAGAAGGACATCTCGCCGTACTTCTGGCACAACGGCGAGTATCCCGAGACGCTGGAGTATCAGGCGCTCTTCGACAACCATTTCGCCGACTACCGGCTGCGCATCGGGGGGCTCGTCGCGAATCCCGTCGCGTTGAGCCTCGAGCAGTTGCGGGACCTTCCGCACCACGAGCAAATTACCCAGCACTTCTGCATCCAGGGCTGGTCGGGCATCGCCAAATGGGGTGGCGTCTCGATGCAGAGCATCCTCGATCTCGTCAAGCCGAAGGCGGAGGCGAAGTGGGTGGTGTTCTACTCGCTCGGCGACGGCGCCGACGGGGGTCGTTACTACGACGCGCACCCCATCGAGCAGATGCGGTATCAGTTGACGATGCTCGCCTACGACATGAACGGAGAACCGCTCTCCTATGGCCACGGCGCGCCGCTTCGACTGCGCAACGAGGTCCAACTCGGCTTTAAGCAGGTGAAGTGGATCGCCGGCATCGAGTTTGTTGCCCGCTTCTCCGAAATCGGTGGCGGCCACGGCGGGTACAACGAAGACCACGAATTCTACGGGTATCGGCAGTCGATCTGACTCCCCTGCGGGGCGGTCCAGCAGCCGGTCGCGGCGGCAGGCGCCGCGCGCCGCCGCTGACGCCGGGCGGCCGGCCGACGAGCTCCAGCGTTGTCCGGCCATTGGCGGTGGAGGCGAAAGGTGACACGAGACACCGACTTCCAGGCTGCTTTGTAGGTCGTGCTGTCCCGCGACACCGGCGTCGCGGCGACCTGTCGCCACTCGTCGAAGGAAGTGCGATGCGATGAGCCCGTGCTGCGGCCTCACTGCGCATTGAAGTTGGCCTTGGGGGCAGCGATGCAGGGCTTGTGGACGATCATCGGAGTCAGGGACGTTCCTCGTAGCGTTGCCTGGTATCAGCGGCTTCTGGGGCAGCCGGCCGCGCGGCCGGCGCATGACTATTTCGGGCAGGTCTTCGACGCGGATGGAACCGTCCTGCTCTGTCTCCACCGCTGGGGCGACCACGGTCACCCATCCCTCGCCAGCCCTGACCGCGCGGAACCTGGCAATGGACTGCTTCTCTTCTTCCGCGTGGAGGCCTTTGATCAGGCGCTGGATCGCGCACGCGGCCTTGTCGCGGCGCTCGAGGCGGAGCCTGGCGTCAATCCGAACACGGGCACCGTGGAGTTCGCGCTGCGAGACCCCGATGGGTACCACGTCACGGTCAGCGCGCTTTCCACGGACTAGCGATCCCTTCGGGCCCCTGCCGCCACGCGGCGGCCTTCGCGCTCCCTGCGCGTCGTGAATCCTCCGGGTTGGACGCCCGGGAGCTTCGGACTGCTTTTGTCTCCGCGGGGAGACGGCTACATTGCGGGGCATGGGTGGCCGGCCGAAGTTGGGGCGGAGGCATTCGCGGGCTTCCGAGTACATTCGTGAACGGGCGGCTTCCGAGGGCAGCGAGGCGCGGCGGGTCAAGGACGCGCTGGCGGCGCGCGGGCTGGCGCCTCGAAAGCGGTTCGGGCAGAACTTCCTCGTCCGCGAGGATCTCGCCGAGCGCATCGTCGAGCACGGCCGGCTGCACGAGGACGACGTCGTGGTCGAGATCGGGCCGGGGGCGGGCGCGCTCACGCCGCGCATTGCCCGGCGCGTTCGCGCGCTCGTCGCGGTCGAGAAGGACGCGGGGCTCGCCGCGTTCCTGCGCGAGGATCTCGAGGGCTGGGCGCGCGTCGAGGTCGTCGAGGCGGACTTCCTCGAGTTCGACCTCGCGTCGGTGGCGGAACGGCATGGCGCGGAGAAGCTGGTCGTCATCGGCAACATTCCGTACAACGTCACGACGCCGATCCTCGAGCGGCTGTTCGAACAGCGGCGGGTGGTGCGCTCGGCGGTGCTGCTCGTGCAGAAGGAGTACGCCGAGCGGCTCGCGGCCGCCGCGGGCAGCCCGGAGTACGGTTCGCTGACGTTGTTCGCGCGCTACCATGCGCTGCTCGAGCCGCTCATGAACATCCGCGCGTCGGCGTTCTGGCCGCGCCCGGACGTGGACTCGATGCTGATCCGCGCGCTGCTGCGCGAGACGCCGCCGGTCGAGGCGTCCGAGGATCTGCTGTTCCGCATCATTCGCGGCGCGTTTCAGCAGCGCCGCAAGCAGCTCGCGAACACGCTCGAAGGCTCGCTGGGGCTGGAGCGCGGGGGCGTCGAGCGGCTCGGGGCGATCGCCGGCGTGGACCTGCGCCGGCGGGGCGAGACGCTCACGCTCGAGGAGTTCGCGAAGCTGGCCCGCGCGGCGGCGGAACGCGCCTGAGCGCGTCCCGCCCGCGGGCGTTTCAGTGCGAGTGCGCGGCCTCGGCGCTGGAACCCGAAGCGGACGTCGCCTTGGGCGGCGTGCGGCGGGCCTTGACGGACGGCTGCTCCTCGTAGGCCGTGACCTTCGCGAGCATCGCCGGCTGGTCGGCGACCGCGGGCCCGAGCATCCACGCGCCGCTCGTGCGCGAGACGATCCGCCCCTTCGCGTCCAGGCCCAGCTCGGTCACGCCCGCGTACTGGCCCTGTTCGCCGCCGAAGACGACGGTCGTGGAATCGATCTGGCGGCTGCGCTGCAGCAGCGGCACGTTGCGGCCGGCGATGGCGACGTCGATGCCGGGAACGGCGACCGAGAGATCCTCGGTTTCGATCTTGCCGAGCGATGACAGCAGCACGATGACGTTCGCGCCCTGCTTGCGCATCTCGGCCACCGCCGCTTTGGCGGCCGCGGTCGGATCGCTGATCTCCAGCGAGTCCGCCGACGGACCCAGGTTCGCCTTGTCGTTGATGAGCCCGAACAGGCCGACCTTGTAGTTCCCGACCTTCCGCACGATCCACGGCTGGACCAGCGTCCGGTGCGGCTGGCGGTCCCACAGGTTGGCGCACACGACGGGCAGCGGCCAGCGGGCGAGCTGCGCGAGGAAGAACGCGCGGCCGAAGGAAAGCTCGCGGTCCCCGACGCCCGTGGCGGCGAGGTCCAGGTCGTGCATCGCCTCGGTCATGAAGACCGCGTCGTCGCGCTCAGAGGAGCCGTCGGGAAAGAAGCCGCCACTGTCCACCACCAGCAGGTTCGGGTGAACCTTGCGGAGGCTGTCGGCGAAGCCGGCGCGGCGCGAGAGTCCGCCCTTGGGCGTGCTGCAGCCGCAGGGGACGGTCTTTCCCTTCACGTCGCTGGTCGAGAGGATGACGATCTCGTCGGCCGGCGCCGCGGCGGTCGCCGGCGCGGCGTGGGCGCCCGCCGCCATCGCGAGGAACGCCGCGGTCGCCGCGAGCGCGGCCACCCGGCGCGAGACGCCCGGGGCGGTCATCGGCTGGTATCGAAACGGCATTCGCTCGCTCCTTCCGGAACTGGGGACGGTCACGCGGAACCCGTGGTCACACCCCATGATTCTGTCCGGCCGCCAGCGCGGCTTCAAGGGCCACCGGCCGCTTTCGCGCCCGTCCGCGTCAGGAGGTCGCAAGAAATCGCGCCGGAGCGCCTCCCGAAAGCCGCGCGCCCCGCGGACGCGAACGTCCGCGGGGCGCGGGTGGAAGTCGCCCGGGAGCGGCGCTCAGGCGGGCTCGACGAACTTGTAGCCGACCTTGTGCACCGCGACGATGAAGGGCTTCTCGAAGCCCTCACCGAGCTTGCTGCGCAGGTTGGAGACGTGCGTGTCCACGGTGCGCGTCGTGACCCCGAGTTCCTCGTCCACGCCCCAGATCTCCTCGAGCAGCTCCTCGCGGCTGACCGTGCGGCCGCGGTGCTCGATCAGGTACTTGAGCAGCTCGAACTCCTTGAACGAGAGCGCGACCTGCTTCCCCGTCTTGTAGACCTCGCGCGGCTCGAAGCGGACTTCGACGTCGCCGAAGGCGTAGATGGTCGTCGCGGGCGCCCCCGTGTTCATGGGGCCGCGGGCGACGAGGCGCTTGACGCGCGCCATCAGTTCCTTGCTGCTGAACGGCTTGGTGATGTAGTCGTCCGCCCCCAGGTCGAAGCCCTTGACGACGTCCGCCTCGAAGTTGCGGGCGGTCATCACCAGCACCGGGATGTCGCGGTGCCGCTGCCGCAGCTCCTTGAGGACGGTGAAGCCGTCCTTCTCGGGGAGCATGATGTCGAGCAGCACGGCGTCCGGCTTCTGCCGGAGCGCGAGCCGAAGGCCCTCCTGCCCGTTCTTCGCCGTGAGGACCTCGTAGCCGTCGTAACGGAAGTTGTGCGCGAGTCCGTCGAGCAGGCCCTCTTCGTCCTCGACGATGAGGATCTTCTTCTGCATGCGTGTCCCTTCCCGGGGCGCGCGGCCCCTGCGGTCCCGCCTCGGTCCGGCTAGCGGACCGCTTCCTGCGGGGAGGAATTGCCGGCCACCGAAACCGGGATCAGCATCGTGAAAATGCTGCCTTCGCCCGGGGTGCTGGCGACTTCGACGCGGCCATGATGCGCGCGGACGATCTGATCCACAAGCGAAAGCCCGAGCCCGGCGCCCTTCACGGTGTGCACCAGTCCCGTTTCGACGCGGACGAACTTCTCGAAGATGCGCGGCAAATCGTCGGCGCCGATGCCGATTCCCCTGTCCCCCACCGCGATGCTGACCATGTCCTCGCGGGCCCGGGCCACGATCCGGATTTCCTTGCGCTCCCGGGAATACTTCACGGCATTGTCCAGCAGGTTCAGCAGGCAGTGCTGCAGGGCGATGGCGTCCGCCTGGATGCGCGGCAGCCCCTGCGGCACGTCCACCTGCCACTGGAACCCGCCGTCCTCGAGCCGCAGGCGGAAACTCTCCAGCACGTTCGCGACCAGTTCGTCCACGCGGATCGGGACGAGGCGCAGCACCTGCTGTCCCGATTCCAGCTTCGAGAAATCGAGGATGTTGTCCACCAGCTGCGTCAGCCGGTCGGTCTCGCGGAGGATCGCGCGCAGGTACTTCTCCTCCTCCTCCGGGCTGCGGAAGCGTCCCATTTCGAGCGTCTCGCCCGCCAGGCGGATGACCGCGATCGGCGTCTTGAGCTCGTGCGTGACGTTCGAGACGAAGCTGGACTTGACCCGCACCAGCTCCATCTGGCGCAGCATGTAGCGCACGCCCACGACGGTCGCGCCCAGCAGCACCGTCGTCATCAGGCCGATGAACAGCATCTGCGCGATCACGAATCGCTGCGCCACCGCCGCCGGCGAGTTCTCGGTCGCGGCCACGCGCACCGAGTAGTGCCCGAAGGGCCCCGAGAGATCGGCGCTGCGGGCGCTGCCCTCGGGACCGGGCGTCCGCAGCCGCACCACCTCGTGTCCTTCGCGATCGAACACCTGCAGGCTCAGGTTGCGCGTGGACTCGAGGCCGCCGTAGATGTTCGTGCCCGTGCCCAGGCGGTCGCGCACGACGTTGGCCAGATTCGCGGCGAGGAAGGCGCGCGGATTGAACCACCAGCCGCCGGCGCCGATGACGTCGCCCCGGGGTCCCTTGAGGACGACGGCCGCGAACGGGTGGTCGTGACGGCCGCTCGGATCCTCGCCGAACAGCAGCATGTTCGACTCGACCATGATGATGGACAGGTTGTCCATTTCGCTCACGGGCACGAAGACCGGCGCCTCGAACCGGCTCGAGCGGCTCGCCAGCGCCGCGACGATGGCCTCGGGCGGGCCGCCGAGCTGCGCGACGTTCTCCGCCGGCATCACCGCCTCGCGCAACTGCGCCAGCAGCTCGAACTCGAACGATTCCGCGACCCGCGAGGCGAGGTAGGCGTTGTAGCGCGCGCTGTCGGCCCGCACCTGCCGGCCGACGCGCAGCGTGAGCGCCGAGGCCACGATCGCCAGCAGCAGCGCGGGCACCGCGACCGCGCCGACGAGCAGCGCCAGCTTGCGCTGGCGCGAGTGCGTGACGGCGGACTCCGGGCGGGCGTTCATGCGGCGGGAGACTAGAGGACTTTCGGGAATCGGACACCCGCGGCCGGGCCGCCGCCCGCGCCGGGGCCGCGAGCCGCCCCAGCACGACGGCCCGGCTCGCCGAGGCGAACCGGGCCGGACGTGCGAATCGTGGGCGTCAGCTGCGGGTGCGCGCCGCGACCTGCGCGCTCGAGCTCGTGTGCACCTGCTGGACGATCGAGCGGTCGCTCGAGGTGATGAGGAGCTGGCAGCCGCGCTCGACGTTGACGACCTCGCGCACCAGCTTGCCGCTCGCCAGCGCGCCGCGCAGCTTCTTGCACGACGAGCAGAGCTTGGCGCCCGACTGGAGCGCCGCGATCACGCGCTCGTTGTGGCGCGCCACGGCCGCCTGCAGGCCGCGCACGTTCTGCGGGTCGTCGAGCGTGTAGACGATCATCGTGCCGTTGCGCAGCGGCACGACCTGCGCGCGCGCGCCGGTGGCGCGGACGTCGTCGTCGCAGGCCATTTCGTCGGAGCACACGGCGCAGTCGGCGTGCGCCGCCATCGAGTGCATGCTGCAGCCGACCGTGGCCGCCGCCTTCGCGCCCTTCGCCGCGCACGCCGCCTGCATCTCGGCCGTGCACGCGCCCGAGGCCATCATCGCCTTGCAGGCCTCGGCGGACATCGCGCAGTTGCCGGAACCGGCCGCGGCCGCCGTCGCGGCCGTCGCGGACTTCGAGCCGCACGACATCGCGCCGGCGGTCTTCGTGCCGGCGGACTTCGAGCCGCACGATGCCGCGCTGGCGGTCACCGTGCTGGCGGACTTCGAGCCGCACGACGTCGCGCTGGCGGTCTTCGTGCCGGCAGACATCGAGCCGCACGATGCCGCGCTGGCGGTCACCGTGCCGGCGGACTTGGAGCCGCAGGACGTCGCGCTCGCGGTCTTCGCGCTGGCGGACTTCATTCCGCACGCGGAGGTGTTCGCGGCCGACTTCGCATCGCCACACGCGAACGCGGCGGCGGCGCACCAGGCGGTTGCGGCGATGGAAAGAGCGAGGAGTCGCAACAGCTTCATGTCCAACCTCCCGGAAGGTGGAACGGGACCGATCTGGCCCCGCGATCGACGCCAGAAGCATCGGCGCGCGTGGGCAAAAGTTTGTTCGTGAGGCGTGCGTGCGGTGTCAGTGAAGTGCAAAAGGTCCGTGCGGAACCCCTCCCAGCGTGGTTTCGGAACGCGGCAATCCCCGCTGGCGGTTCTTGATTCGCCCGGGATAGTGTGCGATCGAACCTCGTCACGTCATGTCAAAACGTCGCCCCGCCAGAAAAAAGACCGGCCGCGCCCCGCTGGTGCTCGGCCTGGTCACCGTGCTCGCCCTGCTGCTCTTCGGGGGCGGCGAGCTGTGGTCGTTCGTGCGTTCCGACACGGGTCGGTTCCTGATCTGGCGGCACCTGCATCTCGGGGACCGCGCGCACGCGATCCGCATCGTCGGCCGGCACGCGCGCGAGGGCCTGGCCGCCGCCGGCGTACCGGCGGCGCGCGTCCGGGAACTGGCCTCCTCCTCCACCGGCGGACCGCCCGTGCGCTGGCGGGTCGAACTGGAGCGCGGCGAGTCGCCGACCCAGGTCAACTTCGCGGTCACCGAGGCGGTCGAGAAGCTGGGCGCCGAAGTGCTTTCCGCGCGCGAGGAGCGCGGCAAGGACGGCGAACTCGCGGTGAAGATGCTGCTCGGGCTGCCCGGCCGGCCCACGCACGAGCTGCTCGTCGTGCGCCCGGGCGTCGCGGCCGAATCCGTCGAGGCCCACGAGACGCGGATCGCCATCGTGCTCTTCGGCCTCGCCGACGACCCGGTGTCCGCATCGGCGCTGCTCGCACGCAGCGAACCGTTCGCGGTCCTCGCGCCCGCGATCGGCCGCGAACGCGACGCCCTGCTCGAGCGGGCGCGCGCCTCGCACCGCGAGCTGGTGCTGCAGGTGCCGATGGAACCCGAGGACTACCCGCGCGCGAATCCCGGCCCGGGCACGCTGCTCGTCAACATGCCGGCGGGCCGGATCGGCAGGCTGACGCGCCAGTACCTGCAGCAGGCCGGCGACGTCACGGCGGTGGCGAACCTGCAGGGCTCCTTCGCCGCCCAGGACGAACCGTTCATGACCGCCTTCTACAAGGAGCTGAAGCGCGAGGGCGTCTCGTTCCTGCACCTCTCGCCGCCCTCGCGCTCGGTCGCGCGCACCGTCGCGGCCAATCTCGGTGTCGCCTACGACGAACCCGACAGGATCCTCGACGACGAGGCGCGAGCCCGGACGACGAAACCGCTGGAACACGCGTGGGAGGGGCTGCTGGCCCGCGTGCAGGACCGGCACCAGGCGATCGTGCTGCTGCGCGCGAGCCCGACGAGCGTGAAGTGGGCGGGCAAGGCCCTGGAATCGGGCCGGGCGGACGACGTGCGCATCGTGCCGCTCTCGAGCGTGCTCCACCGGATGGCGAAGGGCGAGTAGCTCCCGCTTCCGGCGACGCGATCGCCGGGACCGGCCACCCCGGACCGCGCCGGGCGTCGCATCGCGTGCTATGTTCCCGCGCGATGTTCGACGGATCGAACGCACTCCCCGCATTCGCCGCCGCGGCCACCCGTGAATGGCTGCTCTCCGACGGCCTCGGCGGCTACGCCGCCGGCACGCTGTCGGGCGCTCCATCGCGGCGTGCGCACGTGCTGCTCTCGGCGCCGGCCGCCGCCGGCACGCTCGCCGCGCTGCTGGTGCGCTTCGAGGAAAAGCTCCAGCTCGGCTCCGACTCGCACGAGCTGTCCGCATCGTGGTGGGCGCGCCCGGGCGGCGCGCCGGTCGCGCGCGAGGGCGCGTACGCCGCCCTCGTTGCGTTCGCGCGCGAACCCTGGCCGGCGTGGACGTGGCGGTTCGGCGACGCCGTGATCGAGCGGTCCCTGCGGCTGGTCGAGGGGCACCACGCGCTCGTCGCCTCGTGGACGCTGCGCGAGGGCGGACCGGCGCGGCTGAGCGTCGCGCCGCTGCTGGCGGCGCGCGACCCGCTCGCGCTGCAGCGCGAGAGCCCGGAGTTCGGCGGCGCCATGCAGGGCATTCCCGGCCGGGTGAGCATCGGGACGCTGCCGGGTCTTCCGGGCGTGACGCTGTGGCACAACGGCGTCTTCATGCCCGCGCGCGGCTGGGCGCACGGCATCGCCTATCCGCTCGACGCCGCCGACGGCGACGACGGCGATCCGGCCGGCGAGGGCGAGGACGCCTTCCGCCCGGGCTGGGTGCAGGCCGCGCTCGGCGCACCCGGAGCCGCGCTCCACCTGGTGCTGTCTTCCGAGGAGGCGCTCTTCCGCGCGCTCGCGGCCGAGATGCGACTCGGCGCTCCGCCCGCACGCACGCTCGCCGACTGCGTGGCCGCGCTCGACGGCGCCGCGCGCGCGCGCCACGATTCGCGGCGGCGCACGGCGCTCGCGGGCGCCGACTACACCGCCCGCCAGGCGGCCTCGGCGCGCGGCGGCGCGGGCGAGCTGGCGGCCCGCCGGACCTCGCCGTTCGTGGACGCGGGCGATCCGCTCGTCGCCACGCTCGCGGCGCAGGTGCGCGACGCGCTCGTCACGCGCCACGGCCGGCTCACGCTAGTCGGCGCATGGCCCGAACGCGTGGAGCGCGGCGCCGACGTGCTGCGCGCCGCCGCCGCGCTCGTCTCGCTGCGGGACTTCGACGCCGCGCGCGGGATCGCGCGCGGCTACCTCGAGTACCTCGACGAGGGGCTCGCGCCCGAAGGCTTCGATCCCGCCGACGGCGCGCCGCGTTACGGCAGCCCCGAGCCGTCGCTGTGGCTCATCCATCTCGTGGACCTGCTGGCGCGGCGCGGCGAAGGCACGGCCGGGCACGACGAGTTCCTGCGCGGCACGGCGTGGCCGGCGCTCGAGCAGGTGCTGCAGCACCTGCGCGCCGGGGCGCGCGACGGCGTGCGCTGCGACCACGAGGGCTTCCTGTGGTGCGGCGACGGCGCGCGAGCGCGCGCGGCGGCCGGAACGAACGCGCTCTGGTACCACGCGCTGGTCGCCATGGCGCAGCTCGCGCGGTGGGTCGGCAGGCGCGAGAACGCGGCCTTCTACCTCGCGTGGGCGCACGAGCTGCAGCGCAGCTTCGTCGAGCGCTTCTGGGACGAGGAGGCCGGCTGCCTGTTCGAGGCGCTGACCCCCGGCGGCGTCGTTCGCGGACTGTCGGCGCCGCAACTGTGGGCCGCGGGGCTTCCGCCCGCGCTGCTGCCCCTGCCGCTCGCGCGCAGGCTGCTGCGAACCGTGGACCGCGAGCTGATCGCACGCGGCGGGCTCTTCGACCGCCCGGGCGACGGCGAGCCGCGCGGCGAATGGCTCGGCACCTGGGTCTCGGCGATGCTGCGCGTGCTCGCGCGCGAGCCCGGCGAGCAGGCGCCGGTCTACGCGCGTCTCGAGCGCGTCGTGGCGCACGTCCGCGAGCGCGGCGTGCTGCCGGGCGGGGTGCCGGGCCGGCGCTTCTCGACGCTCGCGGCGGCGATCATGCTGCGCGCCTGGATCGAGGACGCGGACCGCGAGGCGCTGACCGCTCCGAGCCCCGCGCTCTAGCCCGTGTGTGTCACCACGAGTGACACCCTGTGTCCAGTCCGTGGGCAGGGGTGCCAACTTTCCTGCGACCCGGGCGGCGGGGCAGCCGACGCGGCTGGCGGCGAATAGGCTGATCCGGCAACAGCCTCCGGCGGCAGGCGGGTTCCCGGCGCGAGAAAGTCGCCAACCGGCACATGCCTTGCTGTGTATTCACTCCAGGCGTGGGCCGCGCATGCATGGGCGCGGGGCAGTTCGCACGTCCAGGGCTCGTACCCGCTTCGCCGGTCGCCGCCGGATGGCAGTCCGGCGGACTCCCGGCGGAGGATTCCAGGCAGGGTTGTGACGAAGCCGCGGGTGAGGGTCCTCCCTCTCGCTCGCGGTCTTCGTTTGCGCCGCGCCGGCTGTCGGCGCCGGCGCTCGCGGTGCCGTCCAGGGCCTCGACCCGGCACGCCCGTTCGAGGCGCGCGCCCCGACTCCGGGATCCGCTAGCGTCCCGTCGTATCGCTGTCGGCCGGCGCCGGCGTGACCGCGGGCGACTCCTTCTTCTTCCCGAAGCCGCCGAAGAAACGGTCCACGGCCGAGCCCGCGGCCTTCTTCAGGCTGTCACGCGCCGCCTCGAGCTGCTGCTGCGCCGTGCCCTTCGTGCTGTCGGCGGCAAGCCCGAGCTTCTGCTGCAGCGCCTGCGCGGCGGCCGCCTTCGCCTCGCCTTCGATCTTCGCGCGCTGCTCGGCGAGCGCCTGCGACGCCCGGCCCGCGAGCCGGTCGCGCATGGCGCGCGTGTCCCACGCGACGCGCGGCGCCTTCGCCGTGCCGCCGACGTGCAGGTCGAGCAGCATGCGGCCCTTGTCGTCGGCGAGCGCCCCGGCCGCGAGCGCCGACTTCGCGTTCACCGCCGCCACCACCTCGGGCGGCAGCGTGACGCTGACCGCGTAATCGAGCGTGCCGTCGAAGCCGATCGCGCCCGAAAGATTCCATTCGCCGCTCGCGCCCGAGATCGTCACCGCGTCGGTGTACAGGCGGCCGTTCTCGACCCGCAGCGGGAGCTTGAGGTCCTTGAACTTCACCTCCTTCAGCTGCGGGATCTTCACCAGGTCGGCGACCGCCTGCAGCGCCGGACCGGGCCCGAGCTGGCCCTGCGAGAGCGCCGCGAGGCCCATCAGCGTCAGCGTCTTCTTCAGGTCCGCCGGCTCGCTGCCCGCGCCCGCGAACGTCAGGTCGGTGCTGAGCGTGCCGCGCAGCAGGTCGCGCGCCGGAGTCCACGCCGAAAGGAGCGAGTCGGCCTGCACGTCCGCCACCTTGCTCTTGACCTCGAACACCGGCCGCCGCGTATCGCGCAGGTCGAACTTCGCGCTGCCGGTGACCGTGCCGCCGTAGCCCCGCAGCGAAAACGCCGGCGATTCGAGGGCCGCGGGCGCGAGCGCGACCTGCGCGTCCACGCCCCGCACGTCGAGCTTGCCCTGCCGGAGCCGGGCGATGCTCACGTGCCCGCCGCCCTTCGCGTTGGGCAGGAACGGCGCGCCCGGCGTCGTCGGCAGCAGTTCGGCGAGGTCCAGGTGTGGCGAGCGGAACTCGAACTGCACGCCCGCCGGCGGCACCGAGTCGGGCTTCGCCATGAGCGCGAGCGGGCGCGTGACCGTGGCGTCGAGCGTGAACGACGAAGCGCCCGCCTTCGCGGTCAGGTGCTGCACCGCCGCGCGCTGCGGCGAGAGCAGCACGACGCCGTTCACGCCCTCGACCTTCCTCGGCAGGTCCTTCGCCTCGACGCTCACGTCCTTGAGCTCCGCGCGGCCGTCGAGCGCGATCGCGCCCGGGTCCTTCGCGCGGCCGCTGCCGCGCACGTCCACGTTCGCGCGGCCGGCGAGCTTCGTACCCGGCGCGGCCAGCATCGGTGCGATCGCGGCGAGGTCCACGTTGCCGCGAACGGCGAAATCCACGATCGGATCGGCGAGCCGCCGGGCGCGGAACGCCGCGCGCACCGGCTGGCCCGAGACGGTCGCCGCGAGGTCGGGAATCGAAACCGTGTCGGGCGCGAAGCGCGTCGTGAAGCTCAGGCCCTCGACGCCCACGGGCGCGCCGGCGTACTTGAAAGCCGCGTCCTTCACGGTGAGCCAGCCTTTCAGCTCCGGCAGCGCCGCCGCGGCGCCCGGCGCCGGGGCCCCGCCCTTCGCGGCGAGGTCGAACGCCATCCTGCCGCGGCCCGAGACGCCCTTCACCGCCTTCGCGTCGGCGACGGCCACCCACGCCAGCACCTGCCCGAAGTCCACGCCGTCGCCCCTCGCGCGCAGGTCGTAGCGCGCCTTCGGGCCGACGTCGTCCACGAGCCCCGAGAGCGCCAGCTGCGTGCGGCCGAGCTCGAGCGCCAGCTTCTCGAGCGCGAGCCGGTTCTGCTTCGCGTCGAACTTGCCCTTGTGTTCGAGCTTGAAGACCAGCTTCGCGAGGCCCTGGTTCAGGTCCGACATGCGCGCCGCCGAGAGCGGCCCGAACGCGAGGTCCGAGATCTCGGTCTCGCCTTCGGTCGCGACGCGCGCGCCGCCGCCTTCGGTGGCGAGCGAGGTCGTCGTGCCGAGCTGGAACGCGGTGCGGCGCCCGGCCGCGACGTCGTCGAGCAGCACGCGGCCGTCGCGGATCGCGAACGTGCGCACGTCGAGGTCCATCGCCGGCGCGGGCGCGCCGGGCTTCGGCGGCGCGCCGAGGCTGTCGAGGTTCGTGGTGCCGTTCGCGCGCAGGACGACGTGCAGCTCCGGCTCGACGATCGCGAGCCGGCGGACCTTCACCTTCCGGCCGAGCAGCGCGAAGACGTCGAGGTCCAGATCGATCGAGCGCGTCGAGAGCGCCGAGCCTTCCGCGAAGCCCCCGGGCTCGGCCAGCTCGAACTTCCTCACGGTCAGCCGCACCGGCGGGAACAGCCCGACCGAGGCACCTTCGAAGCGCGCCTCGCGCCGCAGGGCGGTCTTCATCTGCGATTCGACGAGCGCCTTGACGCGCGCGGGCGGCAGCAGGACGGCGAGCGCGATCCAGGCGACCGCGACGAGAGCGACGACGACGCCCGCGGCGACGAGCAGCGCGCGGGCCGGCGAGGACTTCGAAGGAGTGGCGTTCATGCGCGGGACTATAGCGCCGGCGGGTCGACGGGGAACCCGCCCGACCCGGCGTGGGCGCGATCCGCTTGGACGCGCGCGCGCCGCGGGCTACTCTCGCGGCCCTCATGACCCCCGTCCACGCCGCCGTCTTCGCCACGCTGACCGAGCACCGGCTGGTTTCGGTGATCCGCGCCGCGCGCCCCGAGTGGGCGTACGAGGCGGCGAAGGCCGTGATCCGCGGCGGCATCCAGTTGGTCGAGATCACGTACTCGGTGCCCGACGCGCCCGCGGTGATGGCGAAGTTGCGCGGCGAGAACGCGACGATCGGCGCGGGCACGGTGCTCACGCCGACCGAGGCGCACGCGGCGCTCGAGGCGGGGGCGCGCTTCCTCATCGCGCCCAACCTCTCGCCGGCGGTGGCGGCGGTCGCGCTCGAGTCGGGCGTCCTCTACTGCCCGGGCTCCTACACGACCACCGAGATCGTGGCCGCGCGCGAGCAGGGCGCGCACGTGGTGAAGGTCTATCCGGTCGGCGTCGCGGGCGGGCCCGACTACATCCGGATCATCCGCGACCCGCTGCCGCACATCCCGTACCTGGCCGCGGGCGGCACGAACCTCGGCAACGTCGGGCCGTTCCTCGACGCCGGCTGCGTCGGCGTCGGGCTCGGGGCGTCGCTCGCCGACCCGGCGCTCGCCGCCGCGGGCCGCTTCGACGAGATCGAGGCGCGCGCCCGCGCGTTCGTCGCGCTCATCGGGAAGCGCCGCGCCGGGGCGACCGCGTGACGCGACGGCTGCTCGCGGCCGTCTCGCTGGTCCTGCTGCTCGCGCCCGCGGCGCGTGCGTCGGTCGAGGAGTTCTCGAGCTACCAGCTCGCGCGCATGGAGGAGGACGACGAAAACTTTCTCGATCACTGGCTGACCCGCGTGCCGGATCACTGGCATCGCGAGTTCGCGGCGTCGCCGAACGCCTTCCGTACCAGTCAGGGCTGCTACACGTCGGGTGAGTGGTACATGCGCCACGACCTCAAGGCGCGGGCGGCGCTCGGCGCCAGATCGTGGCTCGACATCGGCTACCTGCAGGTCAACGACAACATGGCGTCGTGGGAATGGCTGCGGCTCGATTTCCGCTGGGCCAGTCGCGGCGCGGGAACGTTCGGGTTCCGCTTCGTGCCCACGCCCGACAAGAGCCGGCAGGACTTCGCAGCGCTCTGGGACTGGGGGGCTCCGGGCGATCCGCTTCAGATCGGGGCGGCGTTCACCCTCGAGGACGCGTTCAACTCCCTCTGGGAGTTCCGGCAGGACCGCGTGGGCAATCACAACGAGCCCTACCGGGCGCATCCTCTTGAGCCGGCGCTGCGGATCGCGTCCGAAGGGGCGCACCACCGCGTGGAGTTCAACGGCAAGTGGCTGACGCCTTCCCGCAAGGCGATACGCGATCCTGATCCCACGAAAGACGGTTCGTATTCTCTACTCGGAACCAAGGCCGACCTGCTCGCGCAGACGACATTCTCCTGTTGGAGCGCTGAGGGCCGTTTCGAGACCGAACAGGTCCGCTCTGCCGAGTCGTCCGTGCTCCTGCCGGGCGATGGCTACCAGTTCCGCCGGCGCTGGCGGGGCGAGGTCGCGCTCCGGCGCGAACTCGGCAGGAGCTGGTCCGCCGAGGCGCGCGGAGCCTACCAGGACCGGGCGCAGGACTGGCGGCCGCCCATCGGGCCTGCGACATTCCGCGCGCTCGACCGCGGACTCTCACTCGAGATGGCGGGCGAGCCGGTCCGCGATTGGCGGCTGCGCGTCGGCGTCATGCACGACCGCGTCGGCATCGCCGAGACCGGCAGCGTCCCCGACTGGACGTGGGGAACGCGCAAGGAGTCGCGCGCCTATGTCGGGCTCGAGGCGCGTTTCGGCAGGGTTCGCGTGCAGGGCATCGAGGGCATCGAGCTCGATCACGAGGCCTACGACGTCACGTTTCACCACGACAAGGGTTTTCTGCAGCTGCAGACGGTCTTCTGACCCGGGGAGGGGAGCATGAAGGGCTTCATCGCATTCCTGAAGGAGACGAACGCGCTGGCTCTGGCGATCGGCGTCATCATCGGCGGGGCCGTCGGCAAGGTGGTCAGCTCGATCGTCGGCGATCTGCTCATGCCCCTCATCAGCCTGGCGATGCCGGCCGGCGACTGGCGCGAGGCCAAACTCGCGCTGACCCACAAGGCCGACGGCAGCGTGGACAAGGCGCTCGGCATCGGCGCGTTCAGCGGCTCGGTCGTGGACTTCGTGATCATCGCGTTCGTGGTCTACGTGGTCACGAAGCAGCTCCTCAAGCCGGCGCCCGCGCCGCCCGCGCCGGCGACCAAGCAGTGCGGCGAGTGCCTCGAGACCATTCCCGCTGCGGCGAAGAAGTGCCGCGCGTGCGGAAGCGCCGTCTAGCCCGACCGGGAACGACACGCGGTGGCCGCGGGACGGGCCGCGGCCACCGCTCACGACTCGATCCCGAGCGATTCCGCGGCCGCCGAATCTGCGGCGGCGGCCGAGTCGGCGGCCGCCTTCGCCAGACTGTCCGCGTAGGCTCTGGAAAGAATCGCCTCCCAGTCGGCGGTGTGGTCGAGCGCGCAGGCCGCGCTCGGCTCGCTGCCCTTCGAGAACGGCACGCGCATCGGCGCTGGGCAGTCCTCGCGCGCGCGCAGGCCCGACCACGGATCCACCCACACCAGCGTCTCGCCCGGCGCGGGCGCGAACGGCTCGGGCGGAAAGCCGTCCAGCACCCGCGTCATGATCCCGGCCCACGCCGGCAGCGCCACGCGCACGGCCGGGCGCGCCAGGCTTTGCGGCTGGTCGTAGCCGATCCACACGGCCGCCGTGACCACGGGCGTGAAGCCCACGAACCAGGCGTCGTGGTAGTCGTTCGTCGTCCCGGTCTTGCCGCCGCACGGGCGCGCGAAACCGTAGGTGGAGACGAGCGGGTTCGAGATGCCGAACGTCACCACGTCCTCGAGCAGGCCGCGGGCGAGCGAGGCGGCCTCGGGCGGCAGCACGTCCACGCGCTTCCCGCCCTCGAGGCGCAGCGCGCGCCCGCGGCCGTCGAACACGGCGCGCACCGGCGTGGGCTCGCGCCGCCATCCGCCGTTCGGAAAGACGGTGTAGGCGTCGGCGAGCGCGAGCGGCGTCACCTCGTGCGTGCCGAGCCCGATGCTCGCGACCGCCGCCGGCCGGCCGAGCCCGAAGCGCTCGGCATAGCGCGACACGGTTCCGGCGCCGACCCTTTCGACCAGGTTCGCGGTGGCGACGTTGAGCGACTTGGCGAGCGCCTTGGCCAGCGTCACGCTCGCGTGATAGTCGCCCTCGTCGTTGCGCGGCTTCCACGGGCCCTCGGGGGTCGCGAACTCGCGCCGCAGGTCGGGCAAGGTCGAGCCGGCGGTGAACTTCACTCCACCGCGGCGCGCATCGAGGGCCGCCGCGTAAACGACCGGCTTGATCGCCGAACCCGGCTGGCGCAGCGCCTGCGTCGCGCGGTTGAAGTCGCCGCGGCCGGGGTCGCGGCCGCCGACCAGCGCGCGCACCTCGCCGCTTTCGTTGTCGAGCAGCACGAACGCGCCCTGCAGCGGACCCCGGCCGCGGCCGCGCCAGCCTTCCTGCGCGTCCACGCCGGCCGCGAGGCCGGCCTCCGCCGCCTGCTGCCAGACCGGATCGAGCGCGGTCATCACGTCGAGCCCCCAGCCTTCGAGCGCGCCCTTCGGCAGTCGAGTCCCGAGATACTGGCGCACGTAGGAGACGTACGAAGGAAAACGCTGGCGCAGTGGCGGCGATGGCTTCAGCCCCAGCGGCCCGGCGGCCGACGCGGCCGCGCTCGCGCTGTCGAGCGCGCCGACTTCGACCATGTCGCGCAGCACCGCGGCGCGCCGGCGCCGCGCCTGGTCCGGACGGCGCAGCGGCGAGTAGAGGTTGGGCGCCGGGATGACGCCGACCAGCAGCGCCGCCTGCGCGGTCGAGAGCGAGTCCACCGGCACGCCGAAGAAGCGCCGCGAGGCGTCGGCGACGCCGGCGATGCCGCCCCACTCGTCGCGCCCGAAGTAGACGCTGTTGAGGTACATCTCGAGCACGCGGTCCTTGCCGATCACGCGTTCGAGCATCACCGCGAGCGGCATCTCGGCGAGCTTGCGCGCCAGCGAGCGCTGCTGGCCGAGAAAAAGTCCGCGCGCGAGCTGCTGCGTGATCGTGCTCGCGCCCTGGCGCACGCCGCCCGCGCGCACGTTCGCGACCAGCGCGCGTGCGTTGCCCTTGAGGTCCAGCCCCCAGTGCGAGCGGAAGCGCCGGTCCTCGGCCGCGATCGCGGCCTGCTGCAGCACGCGCGGGATGCGCGCGAGCGGCACGAACTCGCGCGCCACGTTGTTCGAGTCGGCGAGGGTCGCGATCAGCAGCGGCTCGATCGCCGGCGGGGGCGGCGCGGCGTCGGCGCGATCGGCGCGCGAGGACCGGGCCGTGCCGCGAGCGCGCAGGCTCCGCCCGGTTCGCGGGGCCGCCGGCTCCCCCGCGTCCTGCAGGCGCCGCACGGCGGCGATGCGCCCCTGCTCGATGCGCAGGCGCACGCGTTCGGGCGCGGCGGCGCGCCCCGGCACGGCGGCGAAGCCCCTGAGCCAGATCTCGGCGCCCTCGGCCGTCGGCGCCCACTGGCCCGGTGCGCGGACGACGTACGCTTCGCGGTAGCCGCGCGCCGCCAGCTCGGCGCGCAGCCACGGCACGGGCGCCAGCGCGCCGCGCACGAGCGGAATGTCGGCCGACCAGACGCGCGAGGGAAAGGCCCACGCGGGGCCCGTCGCGTGCCGCGCCTCGAAGGCGCGCACGCGCTCGACGAAGCGCGCGAGCAGCGCGGCGGCCCCGACCAGCAGCAGGACGAGCGCCACGCGCCAGCGGCGCCTGAATCGCCGCGGCGCGGACGCGCCGGCGGGCGCGCCCCGGAACTGAGGAGGAACGGTCGCCATCTGGGCGGCGACTGTAGGGGTCTTTGCCGGAGCGCGAAACCGGGCGAGCGGAGAGTTAACCCGACCTATTCATGAACCGTGAGCCGAGAGTGACGGATGCCCGTGAAGCGCAAGGAGCAGGGCTGGACAGCGACGCAGTCGTGTCGGTGACACGTCGAGGAAGCTGGCCAGCCCTGCGACGCAGCGATTCGCGGGCAGCCGTCACTTGCAGGCCATGGGTTCATGAACAGGTCGGGTTATGGTGCGCGGGTTCGCCTTCGCCGCCGTCCCACCCGGGGCTTTCCCGCCATGCGCCCTTCGACCGCAGGTTCGTTGTTCGTCGTCATCGCCCTGTGCTGCGCCGCGCAGCCCGGCCAGGCCGCGCGCGAGTCGCGTCCGAGCGCGACCGAGCTGGTTTCGCTGCGCGCCGCTTCGGCGCTCGCGCTCTCGCCCGACGGCGGGCGCGTCGCGTTCCTGCTCGCGAGCGCGACGTTCGATTCGACCGCGCAACCGAAGGAGGGCGACGACGGCGCGGGCTGGAAGCGCGAGCGCCAGGTCTGGGTCGTGGACGCGGCGAGCCACGAGGCGCGCGCGCTGACGCACGGAGACGCCGCCGCTTCGGGCCCGTGCTGGTCCCCCGACGGGCGGACGCTCGCGTTCGTGCGCGAAGCCGGAGGCAAGGCCGTCCTGCAGCTGCTGCCTCTTTCCGGCGGCGAGGCGGCGAAGCTCGCGACCGGCGCTCTCGAGCCTTCCGAGCCCGCGTTCTCGCCGGATGGAAGGTTCATCGCGTTTCTCGCCGACGCGCCCCCCGATGCGAAAGAGCGGCGCGCGCGCCGGGCGCGCGGCGGAGCGATCCACTGGGAGCACGAGTTCGCGCCGGCGCGGCTGTGGATCGTCCCCGTGGCGGGCGGCGAGCCCCGGCTCGTCCCGGCGGGGCCCAACGTGGTCTCGTTCGCCTGGTCCCCCGACGGCAGGAGCTTCGCGGTGCTGACGAGCGAATCGTCCGACCCCTACCTCGTCTCGAGCCTCAACCGGCTCGCGATCGTGGACGCCTCCGGCGCACGGCCGGCGCGGCCGGTGCCGCGCGCGCCGAGCTTCCACACCCGGCCCGCGTGGTCCCCCGACGGCCGGTGGGTGGCGACGCTGTCGCTGAACGGCGGGCTGTCGAACCCGAACGCGCTGCTCGTCTGCGACGCCGCGAGCGGGGCGGTGCGCGATCTGGCGCCCGACGCCGATCGCACGTTCATGGGGTTCGCGTGGGCCGCGGACTCGAAGTCGCTGGTCGCGGTGGTCAGCGCGCGCACGGCGACGGTCTTCGAGCGCTTTCCGCTCGCGGGCGCGCCGCGGGCGCTGCCGACCCCCGCCCGCACCGTCACGAGCGCGCTGGTCGCGAACCCGGCGGGAACCCGGCTCGCGTTCCTCTCCGCGACCGATCGCACGCCCGAGGAGGTGACGGTCTGCGACCCGGACGGCGGCGAGGTCTCGGTGCTCACGGCGCTCAACCCGCAGGTCGCGGCCTGGCGCGTCGGCGACACCCGACTCGTGCGCTGGAGGAACGCCGAGGGCATCGCGATCGAGGGCGTGCTCACGACCCCGGCCGGAATGAAGCCGGGCCTGCCCGCGCCGCTGGTCGTGCTGCCGCACGGCGGGCCCGACGAGGTCACCACGACGCGCTTCTCGCCGCTGGTGCAGTACTTCGCCTCGCGCGGCTACTCGACGCTGCGCCCGAACTACCGCGGCTCGTTCGGCTACGGCTTCGCGTTCTACGCCGCCAACCGCAACCGCTTCGGCGAGGTGGAGCAGGCGGACATCGAAAGCGGCGTGGACGAGCTGATCCGCGAGCGGCTCGCCGACCCGAAGCGGCTCTACTTCGGCGGCTGGTCGTGGGGCGGCTACATCACGACCTGGACGATCGGCCACGTGCAACGCTATCGCGCCGCGGTCGCGGGCGCCGCCGTCTCGGACGTCTTCCATTCGTACTCGCTGAGCGACATCAACCACGGCGTCGCCGCGCGGTGGGAGTTCGAGGGCGATCCCTGGAGGCAGCCGGAACATTTCGACCGCGTGAACCCGATCCGCTTCGTCACGAACGTGCGGACGCCGCTGCTGCTGCTGCACGGGCAGGCGGACCGGCGCGTGCCGTTCGCCGAAAGCGTCCAGTTCTACCGCGCGCTCGCCGATCTCGGCCGTGAAGTCGAGTTCTGGGCCTATCCGCGCGAGGACCACGGGTTCGTCGAGCCCGCGCACCGGGCCGACTACATCCGACGCTGGGCCGACTGGTACGACGCGCACTGAGCCGCGGGCGGCGGCGGGAGGCCTTGCGCGCCCCTGCCGCCGCCCGTAACCTGCGCGCCGCCACGCTCAATCAGGCTTTCGAGTCCCGTCGGCCGGGGCTTCGCACTTCCGTACCGCAAGGAGATTCTATGCGCGCACGTCTCTGGCTCCTGCCGCTGCTCGCGACCGCCGTGTTCGGCGTCGGGGCCGCGGTCGCCGAACCCATCGGAGCCCACTGGGAGTTGTCGCCCTTCGGCGGCTTCACGTTGTTCGATCCCAAGCTGCGCTACCCGGGCAGCAACGTGCCGCTCGCCGACGACCTCTACCTGGGCGGCCGGTTGAGCTACGAGACGCGCTCCTGGATCGGCCTCGAACTCGCCGCCGGCACGACGCCGACGGCCGAGGACCTGGCGAGCGGCGCGCTCGGATACGACTTCTTCCACGCCTCGGGCAACCTCGTGATCTCGCCGGCGAAGCGCCGCTGGGGCACGCCCTACGCGTTCGTCGGCGGCGGCTACGCGCAGCTCAAACCGTCCTCCGGCGAGAAGCGGGAAACGGGCTCGATCGAGTTCGGCGGCGGCGTGAAGCTGTGGATGACCGACGGCGTCGGCCTGCGCTTCGAGGCGCGCGACATTTCGTTCAAGCCGCTCGAGAACCTCGGCCCGCAGAACCATTTCCACAACGTCGTGCTGGGCGCCGGCCTGACGCTCGCGCTCGGCGCGACGCCGCGCGACACCGACGGCGACGGCGTGCCCGACCGCAGGGACAAGTGTCCGGCGACGCCGAAGGGCGCGACCGTGGACGCCACCGGCTGCCCGAAGGATTCCGACGGCGACGGCGTCTTCGACGGCCTCGACAAGTGCCCCGACACGCCGAAGGGCGCGACCGTGGACGCCTCGGGCTGCCCGAGCGACGCCGACGGCGACGGCGTCTTCGACGGCATCGACAAGTGCCCCGACACGCCGAAGGGCGCGACGGTGGACGCCACCGGCTGCCCGAAGGACTCCGACGGCGACGGCGTGCTCGACGGCCTCGACAAGTGCCCGAACACTCCGACCGGCGCGAAGATCGACTCCACCGGCTGCCCGGTGGACAGCGATGGCGACGGCGTCTACGACGGCCTCGACAAGTGCCCGAACACCCCGGCCGGCCTGAAGGTGGACTCCGACGGCTGCCCGATCATGGTTTCGGAGCGCGAGACCGAGTTGCTCGACACCGGGCTCATCCGCCTTCAGGACGTGAACTTCGAAACCGGCAAGGCGAACCTGCTGCCCGACGCGTACCCGGCGCTGGATGCGGTCGGGGCGGTCATGCTCAAGTGGCCGCAGCTGCGCATCGAGGTCGGCGGGCACACGGACTCGCGCGGTTCGGAAGGCCTGAACCAGCGCCTGTCGCAGGCGCGCGCCGACTCGGTGCTCGCGTACATGCTGCGCAAGTACCCGGCGCTGCCGCCCGCGCAGTTCACCGTCAAGGGTTACGGCGAGTCGAAGCCGCTCGTGCCGAACACGAACGACCTGAACCGCGCGAAGAACCGCCGTGTCGAGTTCACGGTGATCAACAAGGAAGTGCTCAAGAAGGAAGTCGAGAAGCGCCGCCTGCTCAAGGAGAGCGAAGGTTCGGCCGCGCCGGCGCCGACGCCAGCGCCCGCGGATACGACGAAGAAGCAGTAGCGGCCGTCCGGATCACGAAGGGCCGGCGCGAACGTTCGCGCCGGCCCTTTCGCGTGCGCGCCACTCGCGTCCGGCTTGCGTCGCGCCGGACGCCGCGCGAGGCTGCGTTCGTTCCGACGGCAGGCTTCGGGAGGATTCCCCATGTCCATTGACGACGATCGCGACCTCGAGGGCCTGCGCGCCATCGGGCGGATCGTGCGCGCCGCGCTCGAGGCGATGCGCGCCGCCGTCGCTCCCGGCGTCACCACGGCCGGGCTCGACGCCATCGGCGCGGACGTCATGCGCGCGCACGGCGCCCGCTCGGCGCCGCAGCTCGTCTACCGCTTTCCCGGGGTCACGTGCATCAGCGTCAACGACGAGCTCGTGCACGGCATCCCCTCGCCCGATCGCCGGCTCGCCGAGGGCGATCTGGTGAAGCTCGATGCGACGTTCGAGAAGGACGGCTACATGGCCGACGCGGCGATCACCGTGCCGGTGGGCCGTGTCTCCGGGCGGGCGCTGGCGCTGGCGGCGTGCGCGGAGCGCGCGTTCGAACGCGCCCTGCGGGAGGTGCGCCCGGGCCGGCGCGTGCGCGAGGTGGGCGCGGCGATCGAGCGCGAGGTGCGCCGCGACGGCTTCTCGGTGGTCCCGGCCCTGCAGGGGCACGGCATCGGCCGCACGATCCACGAACAGCCGATGGTGCCGAACTGGGACGATCCCTCGGCGTCCGCGGTGCTGACCGAAAACCTGGTGATCACCGTCGAGCCGATCATCGCGATGGGGCGCGGCGACGCGTTCGAGGCGGCCGACGGCTGGACGATCCGCACCGCCGACGGCTCGCTCGCGGCGCACCACGAGCACACGCTCGTCGTCACCCGGCGCGGCCCGCTGCTGCTGACCGCGGCCTGAAGGGCGCGCGCACCGCGCCGGCGCACCCGGGCGTCAGCGCTTCGGACCGTCCCTGCGGCGCAGGATCACGAACGTGTCCTCACCGGCGGTCGTGTCGGCCACGGCGGCGGTGTCGTAGGCCGCCATCGCCTCGAGGCGCTCGGGCAACGATCGGAAGGGCGCGCCGACGCCGGTGAACACCTCGCCGTGCCGCAGCAGCGCCGCCCGCACGACCAGCCAATCGGGACGCTTCGCCGCGAGCAGGTCGGCGTACCAGCCCGGTCCCTGCCGCCGGCGCCGCGCGACCTCGGGCGAGACCAGCCCGACCTCGTCGAGAATGCGCAGGTCGCGCGCGCGCCAGCCGATCGTGCCGATCGGCTCGAGCATCAGCGTTTCGCCCGGCCGCGCCCGCTGTTCGACATAGTTGCCGAGCGTTCCGAACGCGTTGCCTTCCACGGCAGCCCGCCCGGAATAGAGCCGCGGCTCGTACATCCAGTGCCCCGCGATCGCGAGCAGGGCGGCGACGTACGCGTACGGGCCGTTCACCATGCGTGGCAGCCCGACCGCCGCGAGCAGGATCCAGGCGAACAGCGGCGTCATGAAGTACCAGTAGAAGTACACGGCGCCGGCCGCCACGTAGCCCGCCCACACGAGCAGCGCCGCGACCGCCGCGGCCGCGAGCGCGGTCGTTCTCGCCTTCCAGAGCGCGACGGCGCCCGCGGCCGCCGCCGGCGAGACGAGCACCGCGACGAGAAAGAAGTTCTTGCCCTCCGAGGTGCTGGCGAGGCCGTTGTTGAACGTGAACGGCAGCGCCCAGTCCCACCAGTGGCGTGACGCCGCCGGCCCGGGCGTGCCATAGATCGCGGCCTTCGCCAGCATGCTCTGCGGCAGCGGCGAGCCGAAGTAGAGCGCCAGCACGCCGAAGACGGCCGCCACGATGCCCAGCGCGACCAGCCGGTCGCGCCTGCCCGCCCAGATCGCGAGCGCCCCGGCGGCGACCAGTCCTTCGGGACGGAACACGCCGAGCAGGCCGATCGCGGCGCCGGCGAGCGGGTGACGCCGGTCCACGAGCCAGGCCGAGAGCGAGATCAGCGCCAGCATCGCGCCCATCTCGAGGCCGCTGGCCGGCATCGCCGCGAAGAACGGCCACAGCGCGAAGAACGCGCCGAAGCACCAGGCGCTGCGCCGCGACGCGTGCCGCTCGAGCAGCGCGCCGAGCGCGAACAGCGTCACCAGGTCCGCCGCCACGAGCGAGACCCGGGTCCACAGGACCGGGTCCTGGCCGAGCCGCAGACCGAGCGCGACCCACGCCATCCACGGCGCGGAGGTGAACCCGAAGACGCGCTCGCCGGGGTTGAAGACCGCGCCCAGCCCGTGCGCGAAGTTCCACGAGTAGCGGAACGTGATGTAGGCGTCCTCGGCGGCGACCGGGATCAGCCTCGCCATCCACAGGCGCGTGGCCAGCAGCAGCAGCGCCGGCACGAGGAAGGGGCCGCGCACGTCGAGCCATGGCAGCGCGGTGGACGGCGTCGCCGCGGGCGCGGTGGCGGAAGCGGCCGCGCGCGGGCGGCGGGTGCGGTTCATGCGGGCGCGGCTCCGGGTGCGAATCGGGCGTCGGGACCGGCAATGCTACCGCGCGCGAGCGCCGCCTGCCCAACGTCCGACGCGTCGGGAGGGCCGGGCTCGGACCAATCGGCCAGGGCGGGACCGCGGTGCGTCCGACGAGGGCGAAGCCATGGATGGCGGGAGCCCGAGTGGATGCAGCGCGGCGAGGCAGGATGCCGAGCAAGCGGGCCGCGGTCCCGCCGTGGCCGATGTGCTCGAGCCCGGCCCGACTAGTCCCTCTCCCAGCGGGCGGCGAGCCGGCGCGCGAGCCAGAAGAAGCCGGCGGTGAACAGCGCCAGCGCGAGCAGCTGCGGCCACAGCGCCACCAGCGGCTGGTCGCGCCAGAAGACCTTGAGGTAGCCGTCCAGCGCCCAGGCGTTGAAGCCCACCAGCGAGAACTTCTGCATGCCCTCGCTCATCAGCGGCCGGGGGAACATGCTGCCGCCGATGCCCGACAGCGTCAGGATGATCAGGTTGGCGAGCGCCTGCAGCTGCTGTCGCGTGCGCGACAGCGTCGCGATGACGAGCCCGAACGAGGCGCAGCAGGCGGCCGTGAAGACGGTCATCACCGCGAACCCCGGCAGGTGGTCCGCGAGCGGCAGCCCGAAGACGAGCGCGCCCCACACGTACATGATCGTGATCTGCAACACGCCCAGCCCGGCGATGTGCAGCCACTTGGCGAGCAGCAGCTGCGTCATGCTCACGCGGCTCGACAGCACGCGCTCGAGCGTGCCCGTTTCGTTTTCCTCGATCAGCGAACCGCCGGAGCCGCTGGCGCTGAACATGAGGAACATGACGGCCACGCCGGCGGCGTAGAACGACACGAAGCCGCTGGGCTTGCGCTCGCGCCCCACCACCTGCTCGACGCGCGTGCGGGCCGGCATCAGGTCCTCCACCGGCGTCGCAGCTCCGGTGGCCCCGAACTCGGCGGCCTCGGCGCGGCCCGCGGCGAGCACCGCCCGCTGCAGCAGCCCGGCCGCCATGGGCGGCGCGACCGGGTCGGAGGGGTCGGTCAGCAGCACGACCGCCTCGCCCCGGCCGTCGAAGCGCGACAGCGACGTGTCGATGCCGGCCGGCAGCACCATCGCCACCGAACACTCGCCTTCGCGCACCAGCTGCTCGGCGCGCGCGCGGGTGAGCGGGAACCTCGTCGTGTCGCGCGTGCCTTCGGCGCGCCACGCGGTGTGCACGCGCAGGCCCGGGTCGGCGGCGAGCGCCGCCACCAGCCGCTCGCTCACGGCCGTGTGCGATTCGTCCA
Organism: Candidatus Eisenbacteria bacterium; assembly: GCA_020847735.1. Classification (NCBI taxonomy): domain Bacteria; phylum Candidatus Eiseniibacteriota; species Candidatus Eiseniibacteriota bacterium. Next base: position 18,081 of record JADLBL010000027.1, on the reverse strand, counting down.
CCACGAGCAGGTCCACGCGCCGCGTGCTCGGCCCGCCCTGCTGGCCGAAGATCATCGCGAAGATGGTGAAGAACACGACCGGCACCACGAACACCAGCATCAGCGCCGCCCGGTCCCGCATCAGCTTCTTCCACGCCACCTGCGCCAGGATGCGGATCATTCGCGCAGCTCCTTTCCGGTGAGCGCGAGGAAGACCTCGTGCAGCGTCGCCGAGCGCACCTCGAGATCCTGCGCCGCGAGTCCGGCCGCGCGCACGCGCGCGAGCAGCGCGGGCAGGTCGGTGGCGATGTCGGCGACGTCGGCGTCCAGCTCGCGGCCGCCCGGGGCGAGGGTGAAGCCCTCGGGCGCCGCCATCGCCGGCCGTTCGAGTCGCACGCGCACCCGCCGGCCGGCAAGGCCCGCGTGCGCCACCAGTTCGGACAAGCTGCCGGCCGCGACCGCGCGGCCGTGGTCCACGATCACGATCCGGTCGCAGCGCGCCTCGGCTTCGGCGAGGTCGTGCGTCGTGAGCAGCAGCGAGGCGCCGCGCGCGCGGAGCACCGCCAGCATGTCGAAGATGCGCTCGCGGCTCTGCGGGTCCACTCCGACCGTGGGTTCGTCGAGCAGGATCACCTTCGGCTCGTGCAGCACGCCGCAGGCGATGTTGAGCCGGCGCTTCATGCCGCCCGAGAACGTTCCCGCCTGCGCCTTCGGGCGGTCGCCGAGCCCGGTCCACTCGAGGGCCCAGCGGACGCGCTCCGCGAGCGCGGCCCCGCTCACCCCGCTCAGGCGGCCGAAGACCTCGAGGTTCTCCCGGGCGGTGAGGGACGGATAGACCGCGATCTCCTGCGGCACGATGCCGAGCTCCGGCCGCGGCGTGTGCGGCGCGAGGTCGCGGCCGAGCAGCGTGAGCACGCCGCCGTCGAGCCGCAGCCGGCCGGCCAGGGCGCGCACGAGCGTGGTCTTGCCCGCGCCGTTCGGTCCCAGCAGGGCGAGCAACTCGCCCTCGCGCAGCTCCAGCGACAACCCGCGAAGCGCTTCGGTGGCGCCGAAGCGCCTCCGGGCCTCCTCGATCTGCAGCACCGCCATGCCGGCCTCCTCCGCCCCGTGTCCGTGCGAACCGATCGGGTTCGCGGCGTCGGAGGGGCAGGATGCCCGCGGCGGCGTGCGCCGGCGAGGCGCGTGCGCCGAACGGTCCTTCGAGGCGGACGAACGGTGTTCCGGCGCCTCCCGCGGGTCGCCCGGCTTGCCGCCTGCGGGTGTTCCGCCTATCGTCCGGCCCCGAACGGACCCGCACCTCGCACGACTTCGAGTTCCGCAGCTCTCGGCCCGCAGGAGGTGGACCCCATGCGCTTCCGTATCGCACTCACTACGTTCCTGCTCGCGGGTGCCTGCGCGTTCGCCGCCGGCATCGCGAGCGCCGCCGCTCCGGAGGGAAGCCTCTACTGGATCACTCCCATGGCGGGCTACGGCCTCTTCTCGGACAAGCATCTCTATCCGACCGACGCACCCCTCAAGGACGCGCCCGTCTTCGGCGCCCGGGTGGGCGCGCGCCTCAACACCTGGTGGGGCCTCGAAGCGGCCGGCGCGTACTCGAAGCCGAAGGAGGACAACGCCCGCGGTGACGAGGCGACGGTCCTCAACGTCTCCGGCAACCTGATGTTCACGCCCGTCACCTGGAACATCGGCGGGCCGTACCTCGCCGCCGGCGGCGGCTACGTCCGCTACGACACCGACGTGACCGGCGTCGAGGAGTCGCACTTCGGCACCTTCGAGCAGGCGCTGGGCTGGCGCGCGTGGATGGGCGACCACATGGCGCTGCGGCTCGAGGGCCGCAACGTCCTCAGCGTTCCGCACGAGCACTGGACGCGCTCGAACAAGGCCGACCAGCAGCTGTGGGCAGGACTCGACTTCGCCTGGGGCGGCACGCCGAAGGACACCGACGGCGACGGCGTTCCCGACAAGAAGGACAAGTGTCCCGACACGCCCGCGGGCGCGACCGTGGACGCGACCGGCTGCCCGACGGACTCCGACGGCGACGGCGTCTATGACGGCCTCGACAAGTGCACCGGCACGCCCAAGGGCGCGACGGTGGACGCCTCGGGCTGCCCGAAGGACTCCGACGGCGACGGCGTCTACGACGGCATCGACAAGTGCCCGGACACGCCCAAGGGCGCGACGGTGGACGTCACCGGTTGCCCGAAGGACTCCGACGGCGACGGCGTGCTCGACGGCCTCGACCAGTGCCCGAACACCCCGACCGGCGCGACGGTGGACGCCAAGGGTTGTCCGACGGACTCCGACGGTGACGGCGTCTTCGACGGCATTGACAAGTGCCCCAACACCCCGGCCGGCCTCAAGGTGGATTCCGAGGGCTGCCCGATCGAAGTGACCGAGAAGGAAACGCAGTTGCTCGACACCGGCATGATCCGGCTGCAGGGCGTCAACTTCGAGACCGGCAAGTCCGACCTGCTTCCGGACTCCTACCCGGCGCTCAACGAGGTCGGGACGGTGCTCCGCAAGTGGAAGCAGCTGAACATCGAGATCGGCGGGCACACGGACTCGCGCGGCACGGCGGCGTCGAACCAGAAGCTGTCCGAGGCCCGGGCGCAGTCGGTGCGTTCGTACCTGCTGACCACCTTCCCGGACATCGATCCGAACCAGCTGACCGCGAAGGGCTACGGCGAGTCGCGGCCGATCGCCCCGAACAACAACGCGCTCAACATGGCGAAGAACCGCCGCGTCGAGTTCGTGGTGACCAACAAGGACGTCCTCAAGAAGGAAATCGAGAAGCGCAAGCTGCTCACGAAGTAGCGCCGATCGAACTCTCCGCACGGCAAGGGGCCGCGGCAGCAATGCCGCGGCCCCGCCGCTATTTCGGGGCGAATCCCGCAGCGGCTGCGGCTGTCGCCCCAGCGACCGCCATGGCCGCGGAGAGCGTCCTGCACGCGCCCGCCTCGCGGGGCGCGAGGCGCGCCCGCAAGCTCCTCGCCGCCAACGGAGGTTGCGAATCGCACGCCGGGCGGGGCGCACGGCGCCGGCGTGCCCCGCGGGGAACGGTCGTTGCGCTACAGGTCCGGCATGAGACGCCCCGCCGAAGCCCGTATCGCCGGCGGAGCGCCTGGAGCGAACCCCGGAGGAACCCGAACGTGACGACCCGACCCCTGCTTGGCGCGCTTTCGCTGGTGCTGGCCGCGGGACTGTTCGTGGCGGGCTGCTCGAGCCTGCCGACCTCGCCCGCGGAGCCTCCGGCCGGCGGTCCGCCCTCGGGCAACACCGACTCGACCTCGACCGAAACCCCGGCGCCGGCGGTAAGCGTCTCGCGGTCCAAGTACGTGCGCGCCCTGCTCGGCGGCACCGTCGCGGCGGGTAACTTCCGGGTCGTGATCCCGGTCGGCGCGCTCTCGGGCGACGCCATCGTCACCGTGCGCCAGCCCGACGTCACCAGGCCGGTCGTCGAGCTGAGCATCACGCCCGAGGAGCGCAACCGCTTCCTCGTTCCGGTGCTGCTCGTCGCCGACGCCAGGCCGATGGAGCCCACGCTGGTGTCGCTGTCGTACCTGTCCTGGTGGAACCCGGATTCCTCGAGCTGGGAACGCTGCGGCGGCGTGTCGGTGAACCTCGCGACCGTTTCGATCACGGCCCCGCTCTCGCACTTCTCGACCTATCGCGTCGAGACGGACGGCAAGGCGGGCTGGTAGTCCGCGGCAGGTTTCGGGCGGACGCGCGGGCCGGAGGCGACTCCGGCCCGCGGCGCTTCTTGGTGGCGGCCGCTCAGCGATGGCAAGATGCGCCGCGCATCGCCGTTCGCTCCCGGCCACCACCCGAGGCCCGTTCATGACCATCGCCACGCCCGGTTTCACGGGACCCGACGCCGACGAGTTGATCGCCGTCCGTCGCGACCTGCACCAGCACCCCGAGCTCGGCTTCGAGGAGGTGCGCACCTCGGGCATCGTCGCGACCCGATTGCGGGCGCTGGGACTCGAACCGCGCACCCAGGTGGGCCGCACCGGCGTGGTCGCGACGCTCCGCGGGGCGCGGCCGGGACGGACCGTGCTGCTGCGCGCCGACATGGACGCGCTGCCCATCCACGAGCTGAACGAAACCCCCTACCGTTCCAAGGCCGACGGCAAGATGCACGCGTGCGGGCACGACTGCCACGTCAGCATCCTGCTCGCGGTCGCGCGCAGGCTCGTCGCCGGGGCGAAGGATCTGGCCGGCAACGTCGTGTTCGTCTTCCAGCCCGCCGAAGAGCTCGGCGGCCCCAAGGGCGGCGCCGAGGCGATGATCCAGGACGGCCTGCTCGAGGACACGAAGCCGGACGCCGCCTTCGGCCTGCACGTCTGGCAGGACCTGCCGGTGGGGGTCGTGGGGGTGACCGCCGGGCCGTGGATGGCGGCGGTGGACGAGTTCACCGTGACCGTTCGCGGCCGCGGCGCGCACGCAGCGATGCCACAGGTCAGCCGCGATCCCGTCGTCTGCCTCGCGCACATGGTGACCGCGCTGCAGTCGATCGTGTCGCGCAACACCGATCCGTTCCAGCAGGCGGTGGTGAGCGTCACGCAGCTGCGCGCGGGCACGGCGTTCAACATCATTCCCGAGAGCGCGTGGATGAACGGCACCATCCGGATCTTCGATCGCGACCTGTGGGCGGCGATCCCGGGCCAGTTCGAACGCGTGGTGAAGGGCGTGGCGCAGGCCATGGGCTGCGAGACCGACGTGCTGTTCGAGCGCGGCAACCTGCCGACGGTCAACGATCCGGCGATGTGCGCCCACGCGCGCGCCGCCGCCGCCGAGGTGGTGGGAGCCGAACGGGTGCGCGACGACGTGCGCACCATGGGCGGGGAGGACTTCTCGGCGATCCTCGCCCGCGTCCCGGGCGTTTTCATCGCGGTGGGCTCGCGCAACGAGTCGCGCGGGCTCGTTCACGACCACCATCACCCGAAGTTCGACGTGGACGAGGACGCCCTGCGCATCGGCGCCGAGGTTCTCCTGCGCACGGCGAAGAGGTACCTCGCGTCATGACGACCCGGCTCCGCTCCGTCCTGCCCGCACTGATCGCGTTGCTGCTCGCGGCCGCCTTCGTCCCCGCGGCCCGCTCGCAGGACGACCTGCCGACCAATTGGCGCGACGCGCAGTCACTGCTGCGCGAGGCGGCACGCGACACCGTCGGGCGCGGCGAGGACCCCGTCCGCCTCGGCGCGCTCGGCCAGCTGCTGGTGCGGCTCGGCCGCTTCAACGACGCCGAACGAGTGCTGCAGCGGGTGCTCGCGGTGCGCCCGGCGGACCCTGCGGCGCTCGCGGGCCTGGGCAAGATCGCGCTCTACCGCCATCACGTTCCCGAGGCGGAGAGCCTGCTCGTCGCCGCCGGGTCCGCCGATGGGGCCGCGCGTGACCTGTACGCGGCGCGCCTGCGCACCGGCGACTGGAAGGGCGCGGCGGCGCTGGCCGAGGCGGTCGGCGACCTGGGCCGGGTGCCGCTGCTCGAGCGACTTCAGGAAGTCCAGGCTTTCGAGCTGCTGCCGGGACCGGACTCCGACGCCATCGGCTTCGTCCGCTCCTTTCCCGTGCCGATCGTCAAGGCGCGCCTGAACGGACACGTGGTGCTCGCGGCGATCGACCCGGGCTCGCCCGGCGTCCTCGTGGACCCGTCGGCGATGCGGGCCAACGGCGTCGAGCGGCTGGCCGGAGAGCGCGCGGTCTTCTGGCTGGGCTCGCGCGTGGCCGCGAGCAACGCCCTCGCGCGGAAGCTCGAGCTGGGGCACATGGGGCTGGCGAACGTTCCGCTCGCCGCGACGTCACTCCACCGCTACAGCATCGACGTGAACCCGCTCGGCCGCGACATCGGGCTCGTCATCGGCCTGGACTTTCTCGAGCACTTCGGCGTGACCCTCGACTTTCGCGCCCAGAGGATCGAGCTGGCCCGGCCCGGCGCGGCGGTGACGGCGCCGGGACAGCGCGTCCCGTTCGAGCGCTGGACCGAGAACCAGCTCGTCGCCTGGGGCACGATCGGCGGCGGGCGGCGCGTGTCCATGATCGTGGGCACCGGCCTGCCGGGAGCCGGCTTCGGCGGCCCCGCGGACGTCTTCGACGAGCTCGGGCTGCGGCCCGGCAAGATGGCGAATCTGATGCGCGGCCCCGGCATGCTCATGCAGGGCCGGCCGTGGACGCAGGTGCCGGTGCCCACGCTCGCGCTGGGCGGTGTCGTCGGCGACCGCGTGAGCGGCTGGATGGGCGCGATGGATCCGGGCGAGGCGTGGAGCGAGGGCGCGCGCCTCGACGGCGTGCTCGGTCCGGAATGGTTCCGCGGTCGCCGCGTGACGTTCGACTGGGCGAAGCACGAGATGGTGTTCGCGAGCCGCTGATCGGCGGCGGCGCGCATCGCTCCGCGTGGCGCGCGGCCGCGCCTACGGCTGTTGTTGCGCCCCGCCTTCGCGTTCGCCACCCGCTGCCCCCGAGCCGGGGGCCCTGCGGTGGTTGTCGGCGCCGGGGTTTCGCACCAGCGTTCCGCCGATGCGCACGTTGGCGCCGTAGTCGTAGACCAGCTTGCCGCCCTTGAAGCCGGAGACGCCGACGAGCGCCGCGGCCGCAAGCTGCAGGATCAGCGCGAGCGCCGAGACGGCGCCCGCCGCTCCGCCGGCCAGGCGTGAGGCCACGACGTACGCCACGACCGCAGCCCCCGAGGCCCACAGGGTGTAGCGCCCCCACGCGGCGTGCCCGTCAATGGCGTCCTCCGGCACGCCCTGCTCGTGCTCGGGGACACGGTGCGCGATCTGGCCGGACTGCACCGCCGCGAACGCCCCGAGGAAACCGAACACCAGCAGCAGCACCGACGTCCTGCGCACCCACTCGCGATCGAACAGCCGGCCGACGATCGCGAAGAAGGCGCTGAAGACCAGCAGCGCCACGGGCGTGTGCACGATCTGCGGGTGGAACCGGCCGAGAAGGTCCATGACGCTTCGCTCTCCTGAAGAAGTGGGCTGCGGATGCGGTCGCGCGGAAATCCCGGGCAGGACCGTAGGGTTTCGGCGCGGAGGGACGCAAGGGCGCCCGGTGGCGGATGCCGATTCGCCGGAAGTCCTCTAGTCTCCCGCGTCGTGGACGCCCCCCGTCCCCATCCGCTGCGTTCGGTCGTCTCGGCGCTCGTCGTGCTGGCGCTCGACGCGGCGCTGCTCGCGCTCGGGCTCGGCGACCCCGGACTGCTGCTGCGCGACCCGCGCGCGTTCGCGTTGCTCGTCGTCTGGGGCCTCGCCGGTTTCACGCTCGCGTTGCTGCGCCCGGTGCGCGGCCAGGACGCCACCGCGTCGAGCCCCGATCCGCCCGTGATGCTCGCGTTGTTCGTGCTGCCGCTCGTGGCCGCGCCGCTCGGCGCCTACGGCGCGGCGCACGCCCTGTTCACGCTGCCCTGGGCGAACACCGTTTCCTGGTGCGGCGTCGCGCTGGTCGCCGCCGGGCTGTGGCTGCGCATCGCGGCCATGGCCCGGCTCGGCCGGCGCTTCTCGCCGCTCGTCGCGCTGCAGAAGGGACACACGCTCGAGACCGGCGGGCCCTACGCGTTCGTGCGGCACCCGGGCTACCTGGGAGCGCTGCTCGCCTGCCTCGGCGGGTCCGTCGCCTTCGGCAGCGCGCTCGCCCTGCCGGCGCCCGCGCTCATGCTGGTCGCGCAGCTCGCCCGCGTGCGCCGCGAGGAAAAGCTGCTCGCGGTGCGCTTCGGTGACGAGTGGTCGCGCTACGCGGCCCGCACCGGCGCGCTCCTGCCGCGACCGGGCCGCCGGGGCTAGGCCGGCGCCGGCAAGGCAGCGTTCGTCGCCCGCCGCTGGTGCGTCCGAACCGTGGTGCCGAATCGGGGAATATCCACTAGACTGCCGCGCCATGCGCATTCTCTACCATGTGATGTCGGCGCCCGCGCCGCTCGGCCTGCTGTTCCTGGCGGCCACCGAGCGGGGGCTGCGCTATGTCGAATACATGGAGCGCAGGAGCCTCAAGCGCATGATCGCGGCGCACGCGAACGACCATCCCGGCGCCACGTGGGAGCCTTCGGTCCGCGAACTTCGACCGCTCGTCGAGCAGGTCGAACAGTATTTCTGCGGAACGCGCAAGACGTTTCAGGTGCCGCTCGATCCGGCCGGCAGCGAGCATCAGCGCCGCGTCTGGCGGGCGCTCGCCGGGATTCCCTACGGCGAGACGCGCAGCTACGGCGACATCGCGAAGGCGATCGGCGAGCCGCGGGCCGCGCGCGCCGTCGGGCTCGCGGCGAACCAGAACCCGCTCGTCATCGTCGTGCCCTGCCATCGCGTGATCGGCGCCGACGGCAAGCTGGTCGGCTACGCCGGCGGGTTGCCGCGCAAGAAGGCGCTGCTCGCGCTCGAGTCCCGCTTTCGCGGCCTGCAGGACGTGGACGGCGACCGCGTCATCGAACAACTCCACGTGAAGGTGAGCCGGCCGGCCGCACGCCCGCGCGCGAAGAAGCCGTCGAAGCCCGCGCGCCGGCGCCCCGCGGGCGTCGCGGCCGCCCCGGCGGCGCGAAGCGCGCCGCCCGCGAAGGCCGCGCGCCGCGTCGCCGCACCGGCCCCTTCGAAGACCCGCGCCACCTGAACTGATCCCGGTCCGGCCGGTGGCCACCCCACAGGAGCATCCATGAGGAACCGCTGGCCGTTGCCCGCCGTCGCCGCGCTCGTCGCCGCGCTCGCATTTCCGCACGCGCTCCGCGCCGGACAGATCCGCGTGAACGTCTCGAACTACGCCTTCACGCCCTCGAGCGCGAGCGCCAACCTCGGCGACCACATCGTCTGGGTCTGGACCGGCGGAGCCCACACGGTGACGAGCGGCGACTTCAACACCGATCCGATCCTCACCGGCGACGGCCTCTTTAACTCGAGCCCGACGGGCTTCTCGCCCGTGGGCGCGACCTTCTCGTGGAAGTCCACGGTCACCGGCTCGCGCCCCTACTACTGCCAGCCGCATGTCCCCGAGATGGCGGCGACGCTGAACCTCGTCGCTTCGGGCGCCGCCGGCGTCGCGGATTTCCGCCTGACCGAGGTTCAGTTCAACGCCGCCGGAAACCTCGACCTGATCGAAATCGCGAACCTCGGCGCGGCCGGAAACCTCGGCAAGTACCGCCTCAAGGTCGCGGGCTTCGCGGTGCAGACGCTGCAGATCGGCGCGTCCACCGACATCGTCGTGGCCGGCGGCGGGCGGGTCGTGCTGCACTGCAACACCACGGGCACGAACAGCGCGACGGACCTCTACCTGCCCGCGATCACCAACCTGCCGGATCAGGGCTCGGTCGCGCTCTACGTGCCCAACACGATCTACACGTCGCTCGCGAACGCCGACCAGATGATCGATTTCGTCCAGTGGGGCGCCGGCGGACAGGAGAACGAGGCGACCGCGCAGGCCGCCGGCTTCTGGGCCGCCGGGGCCGCGATCCTCAACGTCGCGTCGGGCCACTCGATCGAGTTCTGCGGCCAGCCGGGGCAGTACGGCGCGGCCCAGTGGCACGAGATCTCGACGCCGAACTTCGGCGGCGACGGCAACTGCGCGACACCGACGTTCGGCACGACCTGGGGTCGGATCAAGAGCCTCTACCGGTAGTGCTCGTAGCCCCGGCCGGGCAGCGGCTCCTCGCGACCGTCCTCGCGCTGCAGCAGCAGCGCCCCCGCCGTCGCCGTGAACTGGCCGATCCGGAAGAGCGGCGTGCCCGCTTCACGCGCGGCCTCGGCGCAGGCGTCGAAGCGCCCGGGCTCGATCGCCAGCAGCAGCTCGTAGTCGTCCCCGGGCGAGAAGCGCAGGCGCTCGATCCAGTCGCCGGGCGACGCCGGCGCATCGTTCCCGGCCGGGACGGGCAGGGCCGAGAGCGCGTGCGCCGCCTGCACGAGCTGCGGGTCGTCCGGCAGCTTGCGCGCCAGCACGACCGCGCCGACCCCGCTGGCGGAGCACAGGTGTCCGAGGTCGCCCGCGAGCCCGTCCGAAAAATCGATCGCCGCGTTCACGCCCCCCGACTTCGCCATCGCCGCGGCCGCGCGCACCCGGCTCGGCGGGTGGGCGAACGCCTCGAGCAGACCCAGCGGCGCATGCCGCGGCGATGGCGGGCTCGTCGCCGCCGCCAGCGCGAGCAGCGCGGCGGCGCGGCCGGGGTGTCCGGTCACCGCCAGCACGTCGCCCGCGTGTGCGCCGGCGCGGCTCCAGTACCGGTCGCGCTCCACCTCGCCGAGCAGCGTCACGCTGAACCAGGCGGGCCCGTCCGTCGCCGACAGGTTGCCGCCCACGACGGCCGCGCCGTCCTGCCACAGCGTCTCCGCCATCGCCGACTCGATCTCGCGCAGCTCTCCGGCGTCCGCGCGCCCGGGCGCACCCACCGAAACGAGCGCCCAGCGCGGCTGCGCCGCCATCGCGGCGAGGTCGCTCAGGTTCGCGACCGCGAGCCGGCGGCCGATCGCCCGCACGTCGAGCAGTCCGCGGTCCCAGTGCCGCCCCTCGACGAACGCGTCCGTCGTCGCGACGAGGTCGCGGCCGACGTGCGGTCGCAACACCGCCGCGTCGTCGCCGGGGCCGAGCACGACGCCCTCGCCGCGCGGAAGCGCGGCCACGATCCCGCGAATGCGCTCGAACTCGCCCGGCGTCTCAGGCGGCATGCCGGTCCCCCCACTCGCGGGACGCCGGCAGGAGCACGGCCAGCAGCAGCGCGGCGACCGCCGCGAGCGCGGCGCCGAGCAGGAACGTCACCGCCGGGCCGGCTCCCTCCCACAGCGCGCCGGCGACGATGCTCGCGGGCAGCAGGGCGAGACCCGCGACCGTGGCGTGGACGCCGTAGGCGGTCGCGCGCAGGTCGCGCGGCACGAGATCCGCGATCAGGCTCTTCGCCTGCCCGTCCATGAGCGCGCTGTGCAGCGCGAGCAGCAGGAAGGCGGCGACGACGCCCCACCGGGTCGCGTGCAGGGCGAGCATCGAGTAGGAAGCCGCGTAGGCCGCGTAGGCGGCCCACAGCAGCGGGCGGCGCCCGACCCGGTCCGACAGGCGGCCGAAGGGGAGCGCGAGCAGCGCGAAGGCGACGTTGTAGGCGAGGTAGACGAGCGACACCTGGCCGGCGCTCCAGCCGGCCGACTGCGTCCTCAGCAGGACGAACGCATTGCTGCTGTTGCCGAGCTGGAACACCGCGTCCACGATCAGGAAGCGCCGGAACGCCGGCCCGAGCGCGCCCGCCTGGTGGCGCACCGAGCGCGCGATGCGCGGCGCGGCCGGCGCGGCCTTCACGATCAGCGCCAGCACCAGGACCGAAAGGAGCGCGGGAATCCCCGAGACGAGGAAGATCCGCCGGTAGCCTTCGCTCCCGAGCCGTTGCCAGTGCGACAGCAGCCACCAGCCGAGCAGCGGGCCGATCGCGGCGCCGAGCGTGTCCATGGCGCGATGCAGGCCGAACGCGCGGCCGAGGTCCGCGGGCGCGACCGAGTCCGCCAGCAGCGCATCGCGCGCGGGCGTGCGCAGCGCCTTGCCGAGCCGGTCGGTGAAGCGCATGCCGAGCACGAAGCCCCAGGTCGAGGCGAGCGCCATCGAGGTCTTGGCCGCGCCGCTGAGCGCGTAGCCGAAGACCGCGAATGGCTTGCGCCTTCCCATGCGGTCCGACAGCCAGCCCGAAGACAGGCGCAACACCGAGGCGGCGCACTCGGCGACGCCTTCGATGACACCCAGGCTCACGACCGACGCGCCGAGCGTCACGGTGACGAACAGCGGGAGGATCGGCGTCAGCATCTCGGTCGAAACGTCGGTCAGCAGCGAGGTCCAGCCCAGCGCGACGACGTTGGGCGGAATGCGGCCGGGCGTGACGGCCTGCGGGCTTTCGACTCGGGCGGGCGCCATGGTCGGGCAGCCTAGTGGACTTCCTGCGCTTCGGCATCAGCCGCTAGATTCCCGGCCGACGCCTGTCTCCGGAGCCCCGCGCGGGCCGGCGGCCGGCGACCTCCCGAGCACACGAGGGAACCACTTTCATGGCGACGACCTACACCAGCTATCTCAAGGTGGACGAGCTTCTCAGGCTCCAGCAGCCGCTCTCCGACGGCCCCCAGCACGACGAGATGCTGTTCATCGTCATTCACCAGGTCTACGAGCTGTGGTTCAAGGAGCTGCTCCACGAGGCCGACTTCCTCGCCGCGGAGTTCGGCCGGCCCGGCCAGGGGCGCGCCCTCGGAACGCTGCGGCGCATCCTCACCATCCTGAAGGTCGCGGTCGCGCAGATTGACGTGCTCGAGACCATGACGCCGCTTGAGTTCCTGTCGTTCCGGGAACGGCTCGAGTCCGGCAGCGGGTTCCAGTCGTACCAGTTCCGCGAGTTCGAATTCGCGCTTGGACACAAGACGGCGGCCGCCCTCGAGCGCTACCCGCGGGACAGCGACGCACATCGCCGCCTGCAGGCGCGGCTCGAACGCCCCACGCTGTGGGACGCGTTCCTGCGCATGCTCGCCGGCCGCGGCTACGCCGTTCCCCCCGGGCTGCTGGCCCGCGACGTGCGCGCTCCCATCGAACCCTCGCCGGAGCTCCAGGCCGTCCTCGTCCAGGTCTACCGGAGCGACGTCGCGACCGCGGGCCTCTGTGAGCGGATGCTGGACCTCGACGAGGGCCTGCAGGAGTGGCGGTACCGGCACGTCAAGATGGTGCAGCGCACGATCGGCTCGAAGCCCGGAACCGGCGGCTCCTCGGGCGCGGCCTACCTGATGACGACGCTCCATCGACCTCTGTACCCCGACCTGTGGGAGATCCGGTCGCAGCTGTGAGCCCTCCGTCCATCACGCTCGCGGCGCTGCGGCGCACGCCGAATCCGCTGGCCGCTCACTACGGACGCTTCCGTGTCGGCGAGCGGGTGCTGCTCACCGGGCACTCGCATCAGGCGTGGCCCGACGTCACGCGCGAGGCGCAGCTCGAGGCCTGGGACGACGCCGCCCGCGAGGCGGACGGGAAGTGGGAGCGCGCGTTCGCACAGGCGTCGCTGGTGCGCGCCGGGTTCGCGCGCCGGCTCGGCGCCGGCGCGGAGGAGATCGCCCTCGGCCAGAACACGCACGAGCTGGTGACGCGCTTCCTGTCGGCGCTGCCGCTCGAGTCCCGGCCGAAGCTGGTCACGACCGACGGCGAGTTCCACACGCTGCGCCGCCAGCTCGACCGGCTCGGCGAAACGGGGCGGCTGCACGTCGTGAAGCTGCCCGCGCGCCCGGTCGCGACGCTGGCCGAGCGGCTCGCGGGCGAGGTGGATTCGCGCACCGCCGCCGCGCTGGTTTCGTCGGTGCTGTTCGAGACGGCCGAGATCGTGCCGCATCTTTCGCGCCTGCTCGCGGCCTGCCGGCGCGAAGGGGCCGAGCTGCTGGTGGACGCCTACCACCAGGTCAACGTCGTCCCCTGCGACCTCGACGCCGACGGACTCGGAGACGCGTTCGTCACCGGCGGCGGCTACAAGTACTGCCAGCTCGGCGAGGGCTGCTGCTTCCTGCGCGTGCCGCCGGCCCGCGAGCATCTGCGGCCGGTCCTGACCGGCTGGTTCAGCGAGTTCGCGCTGCTCGCCTCCCGGCCCGCCGCCGGGGTTCCGTACGGCGCGGGGCCGGGGCGCTGGGCCGGCTCCACGTACGATCCCGTCTCCCACTACCGGGGCGCGCGCTCATTCGCCTTCCAGGACGAGCAGGGTCTGAGCCCGGCATTCCTGCGTGAAACGAGCCTCCACCAGGTCGGGTTGCTGGCCGCCGGGTTCGACGACCTGAATCTCGACCCCGGGGTGGTGACCCGCGATCGCGGCACCCCGCCGGCCGGCATGGGCGGGTTCCTCGCGCTGCGCTCACCGCGTGCGGCGGAGCTCTCGGCCGCCCTGCGAGGGCTCGGCGTCTGGACGGACACCCGGGGAGAGGCGCTGCGCCTGGGCCCCGCCCCGTACCTGTCCGACGCGCAGCTCGAAGCCGCCCTGGCGGGGCTCGCGGAGGTCGTGAGGGGGTAGTGACGGACGGCCCTGGGGACATTTCCGGTATTGACGCTGGGCGCCGGTGCGGCCGAAGCTCATGGGTGCCGCGCGGCGAGCCTTCCCCCCGCCATGCGCGGCCGGCCGCCCCGGGGTCCAGATGAACGTCCGGCAGATTCTTCGGCGTTCGCAGACCATCGTCGGGCTCGCCAGGGATGCGCGAAGCCTGACGTCGGTACCGCGTCGCCTGAGCCAATTGCGAGCGCGCCAGTCGCTGATTGACGCGTACCTTCGATCGCATCCGGTGCGCAAGCTGCACCTGGGGGCGGGGCCCGCGCTGCTCGAGGGCTGGCTCAACACCGATCTGGCGCCGGCCTCCGCCTGCGTCGCCTACCTCGACGTCACGAAACCCTTCCCGCTCGCGGACGCGTCGTTCGACTACGTCTTCAGCGAGCACATGATCGAGCACATCCGCTGGCCCGAGGGACGGTTCATGCTCTCGGAGTGCCGGCGCGTGTTGCGGCCCGGCGGAACGCTGCGCGTCGCGACGCCGGACCTCGAAATGTTCGTGCACCTGTATGGCCACCAGGACGATCCGCGCGGGATGCGCTACGTGCGCTGGGTCACCGACCGCTACCTGGACGGACAGCAGCCGTGCAGGCCCTCCCTGGTCATCAACAATCTGTTTCGGAGCTGGGGTCACCAGTTCCTGTACGACGGCGACCTGCTGGCCATGACGCTCGGGGAAGCGGGCTTCGCGCGAATCCGCCGCGCATGCCCCGGAGTCTCGGAGCACGAGGCGCTGCGAGGGATCGAGTCCCACGGGAGGCTGGTCGGCGACGAGGACATGGGTGCGTTCGAGACGCTGGTCTTCGAGGCTTCCCGGCCGGCTTGAGTCCAGCGGGCGAATGACTCCGCCGGCTGGCATCCCTATGGAGAATGGCGTAGGTTGCCGCCATGACGGAAACGGCTAGCCGACCGAAGCCCGCTCGGCGGGCGAGCCCGGACGACCCGGTCGCCGGCAGGATCCGCCAGCGGCGACTCGGGCTGGGCTGGTCGTTCAAGCGGCTGAGCGAGGCCACGAGCGGCCTTGCGCCCTCGTTCCTGTTCAACATCGAGTGCGGCCGCAAGGTGCCGAGCGAGGACGTCGCCGCGCGCATCGCGCACGCGCTCGAAGACGGCGCCTTCGAGGCGACCTATCGTGCCTGGGCCCGCGCGAAGAGCCGCGGGCGCACCGGGCGCATGGACCACGAGGCGATGCTGCGGGCCTGGGAGCAGCTGCGAAACCCGTTCGGCTCTCCCCCGCCGGCGGCCCGATCCGTGTCGGCGCCCCCGGCAACGGGCCCCGGCGCCACCGTCCGCGACGGCAGCCGACTGCGCATCCCGGTGCTGGCGACGCCGCGCGACCCCGGCGACGGCGTTCGCCCGCTGCCCGAAATGATCATCAACACCCTGAGCCTCGACCCGGGACTGTGGGGCCACGACTCCGGCCTCGCGCGGGAGCGGTTCGAACGGCTGCGCCGGCCGTTCGCCTTCCCGCTCGAAGAGCCCCAGGCCGCGAGCGTGTCGTTGCCGGGCGGATACCTGGCCATCGTGACGCGCGAGCCGGTCGGCGAGCCGGCGCCTCGCGCCGTCTACGTCCTGCACTGGAACGACCGCCTGGAGCTCGCGCGCGGGGTGACTCTCGCGGGCGGACCGATCCCCGAGACGCTCCGCAGGGCGGGTCTCGAATCCGCCTCGCAGATTCTCGCGGCCGTCATCGGCCGCATTGATCTGCTCCTGCCCGACGTCCGGTCGTGAACCGTCCCGCCGTCCCCCTCCGAATCGCCCCGATCGACGCGCCGACACTCGAGTCGGTGAAGCCGCGGCCGCCGGACCTCCGCCCGGCGCTCGAGCCCTACCGCGTGCTGTTCCCGCTCGGGGCGCTGTTCGCGATCGCCGGAGCCGCACCCTGGCTCGTGGCCGCGGTCATGCCCTCGCCGTGGCCGGGACCGATGCACGCCGGCCTCATGATCCAGGGATTCGAGCTGTGCTTCGTGACCGGCTTCCTGTTCACCGCGCTGCCCGCTTTCACCCATGGCGAGAAGTGCCGCCCCTGGGAGCTCGCGGTCGTGACCGCCGGAGCGGTCGGGTTCGGCGGGCTTCAGGCGGCCGGGCTGGTGGCCGCGGCGGGCCTCGCGTTCGGCCTCACGCTTCTCTTCTCCCTCGTCGCACTCGCGCGCCGGGTGCGATTCGGCGGGGCCGCTCCTCCGGAGGAGTTCCTGCTGGTCGGCCTGGGCGTCGTGCTCGGCGTGCTGGCCGGGCTGGCGCAGGCGCTGTTCGCGACCGGCCTGCTCGTGGAGCCCGCGCCCCGGTTCGCGCTGCGGATGGTGTCCCGCGGCATGATGCCGGCGCTCGTTCTCGGGCTCGGCGGCCTGCTCGTGCCGACGTTCGCGATGATGAAGGATCCGCTCGCGATCGTCGGCGTCGCGCGCGCGGGCCAGCGGCTGCCGCGTCGCGTCTTCGTCCTGGCGATCGGCGCGTTGCTCGTGTTCGCGCTCGTGTGCGAGGCGCGCGGCGCCGCCGCCCTTGGCGCCTGGTCCCGCGCGATCGCCGGGCTCGTCAGCACGATGCTCGCCTGGAAGCTGTGGCGTCCGCCGGGGCGGCGCGTCGCGCTCTCGTGGGCGCTCTGGGTCGCGGGCTGGTGCGTCGCCCTCGGCCTCGTGGCCGCGGCGGCCCTGCCCGCTTACGAGGTCACCGCGTGGCATGTCGTGTTCATCGGCGGCTACGGCCTGCTCACGCTCGCGATCGCCACGCGCGTGGTGGTGTCGCACGGCGGGCACGAGATGCGCGAGGAGGGCGCGGTGCTCGGCCCGGTCGCCCTGCACGCGGTCGCGGTCGCGCTGGTGTTGCGCCTGGCCGCCGACGGGGCCGCCCCCGCGGCGCTGCGGCGCGACGCGCTCGCGGCGGGTGCGTGGGTGGTGGCCTGGGTCTGGTGGATCGCGCACGCCTGGCCCCGCATTCGCCGGACGCGGCGCCGCATGATGACGCCGCCGGGCGCTCCGAAGCGCTGAGCGGCGGGCGGCCGCGGGCGCTGGCCGCGGCCGCGCCCGCGTCGTAGAGTCGCGTGCCCGCGAAGGCGCGGGACCCGCGCCATGCCCCCTTCCGACGACACATCGGCCATCCAGGTCCGACGGCTTCAGCCGCGTGACGCCCCCGAAGCGCTGTCCTTCCTCGACAGCGATCCGGTCGCGAACGTCTACCTGGTCGCGCTCGTGCTGCGCGACGCTTTCGCGCGCCCCGGACACACCTGCTGGGCGGCAAGCCGTCGCGGGCGGCTCACCGCGCTGCTCTACCTCGGCGGCAGCTCGGGCGCGGTGTTGCCCATCGGCGACGACCGCGAAGCGCTGCGCTTGCTCGGCGAAATCGCGTCGCCGCTTGGGACACCGCCCCGCTTCCAGGTGATCGGCGCCCAACCGTCCGTCGCGGGGTTGCTCGAGACCTACCCGGGAGGCGGGCTCGAGCCGCGCCTGCGAAGGCGCCAGATCTACATGGCGCTCGCTCCGGGCGCGTTGCCGGTGATCCCCCGCCTGCCCGAGCTGCGGCCGGCGCAGCGCGAGGACTACGCGCTGGTCTACGAATCCGGCGCGCAACTGCGGGCCGAGGAGCTGCTCGAGGATCCGCGCGAGGAGGACCCGGTCGCCTACGCACGCCGGACGGAGGAGGAATGCCGCGACGGCCACACGTACGTGTGGCGCGACGACCGCGGGCTCGTCTTCCGCGCGAGCATCAGCGCCCTGACGTCCGAAGCCGCGCAGGTTTCGGGCGTCTGGACCGCGCCGCCGTGGCGCAACCAGGGGGTCGCGCGCCGGGCGCTCGCGGAGCTTTGCGTGCGGCTGCAGGAACGAACGCGCGACGTATGCCTGTTCGTGAACGACACCAACGCGCCCGCGATCTCGCTGTACCATCGCCTCGGTTTCGCCGACCGGCTCGCGTGGGCCTCGGTCTTCTTCGTCCACCCGTCCTAGCCCGACCTGTTCATGAGCCCATGGCCTGCAAGTGCCGCCTGCCCGCGAATCGCTGCGTCGCAGGGCTGGCCAGCTTCCTCGACGTGTCACCGACACGACTGCGTCGCTGGCCAGCCCTGCTCCTTGCGCTTCACGGGCATCCGTCACTCTCGGCTCACGGTTCAT
>JADLBL010000026.1 GCA_020847735.1 Candidatus Eisenbacteria bacterium | reverse complement strand
TCGCCCCGCTCCTGGTTCATCCCTCTGCCCCCTCTCTCCCTGGTCGGAAAGAAAAGGGTACGGATGAACCGGAGCGCCTACGCCGTCAACTCAGGCGCTGCGCTCCACGGAAAGTCGAGAGGAGCCAAGAAAATGATAGTTCGCCTCGGGGCTGCGGCGCTGCACGGCCGACAGCGAGGCCTTCGCCAGCGCCGTCTCGATCGCCAGGACCCGCCCGGCGGCCGCCGCCGCGTCCGCCTCGGAGCGGCCGGCGAGCGTCAGCAGCGCCGCGACATGGGCGACGTATTTCGCGCGCACGGCGGCGCTCACCGAGTCGGTGCGGAAGTAGTAGTCGCGCTCGGGCAGGCCGAGCCCGCCCTGGGCGGCACTGGCGATGATGCGGTCGCTGTTTCGCAGGTCCTGGCTGCCGCCGAACAGGAACAGGCTGCCGCGCACGCCGTGGGAGTGAAGCCAGGCGACCTGGGAGGCGAGCTCGCGCCGGTCCTTCATCCCGTCAATGGCCCGCAGCAGCGGTTTCACCGGTTCGAGGCCCGCCTTCTCGGCGGCGGCCGAATCCATGCACGCGGCGTAGTACCCGCCGAGGCGGGCGGCGTCGGAGCCCGCCCGGGCGTTCCGCTCGGCCGCGGCCGACTCGAGCAGGGCGCGCAGGCGAAGCTGATTGCGATCCGCGAGCTCCTGGAAGGCTCCGTAGGTCGAGTAGGACGCGGGAATGGTCGCGGTCTTCTTCCAGCCGCCGTTGGCGTACTGGTCGAAGTCCCGGCACGGCGCGCAGGTCGTGTCGAACGAGGCGCGATCGAAGATCGCCGCCGTCGCGGGCGCCGCGGGCGCGGGGAGCGGAACGAAGGACGCGGCGGACAACAGGGTGACGAAAGCGAGCCATCTCATCTCGGGGGCCTCCGTGCGTTCGGGCGGCGTCGTCGGGGGGGGGAGTGGGTCCGGTCGAGGGTCCACGAGCCGACCGCGCACGGCAAGGCGCCCGGGTCGCGCTGGTGCCTACGCACGCCGCGTCCGTCCGGTGGCCCGCCGGCGACCTCGGTCCGCGGCGGGCCCCGCCCGGCGGCGGTCCGGATCGCGGGCTCGGCGTCGGACGAAACCGGCTTCAGCGCACCAGGCGCAGCGACAGGACCGCACGCCAGGCCGCGCGAGTGGAGCCCGCGACATGGTCGGCGTTCTCGCGCCACTCGCGGCCCGCGAGCAGCGAACAGTCCACGCCGCTCGCGGGCCACCAGCGCACCCCGCCCTCGAGCGAGCGCGACGTCTCGGGCACGCCCGCGAACGAGAACACCTCGGGCACGGGGCCGCCCGGCACGAACGCGGCGGCGATTCCGCCCTCGCCGGTCCGGGTGCGGGCGGCGATCGCGGTCAGCTGCCAGTCGGCGTCCGGGTCCCAGCTCGCGCGCAGGCGAAGGCGCTCGGCGTCGGGGCCGGTGGGGAATCCGATCGGGCGGCCCTGGGCGCTGAACACGCGGCCGAAGTACGACGTGTAGACGAACCGCGACAACCGCGTGTACTCGGCGTTCCAGGTGAGCCGCGTGCCGTGCACGTCCCCGGTTCCGTCCCAGCCGAGCTGGTAGGCGAGCTTGTTGGGGACGCCGGCGTAACGGGCGTGCAGGTCGTCCACGAGCAGCTCGCCGTAGGCTCGCGAACCGTCGGCGATCCGCACCGAAAGGTCGGCGGAGATCATGACGTTGTTGCGCGCCGTTCCCGCCGAGTCGCGGTCGTCCTGGTCGAGCAGCCTCTGGACGATCGAGTAGGGAACGAGTCCCGAGACATAAAGACCCTGCCAGCCTCCCGCGCGGTAGCGCGCCGCCTCGGCGATCCCGAGACGCACGCCGCCCAGCGGCTGCCACTCCAGCCGGTGAGCCGCCAGCTGCTCGCCCCTTCCGGGCGAGGTCGTGGCGCTGAAGATGCTGGCGTCGGCGCGCAGCGGTTCGATGCGCGCGTGCAGCATCATTCCCGAGAGCGGCGCCGAGGTCTTCGACAGCAGCAGCGAACCCTCCTCGCCCGGGCCCCAGTGCCAGCGGGAGCGGCCGAGCTGCAGGCTCCACGCCGCGCCTCCCTGGTAGGACAGCCAGCTGTCCTCGGTGCTCGCCGCGATGTCGGTGTCGGCCACCAGCGCGTCGCTGAACGCGGTCACGTCGCGCAGTTCGCCCAGCCAGACGTGCGCGTGACCGAGCCAGCGGTCCGACTGGAACGTCGCCCGCAGGTGCACGCCCGAACCGTCGGCGAGCCGTGTGCGATCCTCCGATTCGTCGTCCGTCCACGCCGCCATGCCCTCGAGGCCGGCCGAAAGCTCGAGCCGCTGCTCGCCCGGCCAGGATCGCTGCAGCAGGCGCGGCGTCGAACGGGGCGCGTCGTCGCTCGCGAACGCGGCGGTCGCGTCGCGGCCCAGGGCGCGTTCGATCCGCGCGACCGTGACGCCGCGGGCGCCGGCCACGCGCGCCGGCGGGACGGTGCCCATGAGCTCGAACAGCCGCAGCGGGCGCGAGTGCAGCGACGGCAGTTCGATCCGGCCCGCGGCGGGAGAGGGCGCGTACAGGTCGAGGACCCGCAGCTCGGCTTCGAGCGGGTCGCCGACCGGCAGGTACTCGGCCGGTGCGGCGAGGGCCGCGGCGGAGCGACCGGCCGAGAGCGCGGCGACGAGCGCGAGCACGGCGACGCCGCGCCGGGGCGCGAAGGCGGGGAACATGGGGCGCGATGCTACGGGTCGCGCGAAGGCTTGGCCAGCGGGGCCGTCGCCCGCGCGCGCGGTCGCCCACTCCGGAGGACGGCCGCCGTGAACGGGAGGGCGGCGGGACTCCTCGCGCCGCTCCGCTCAGCGATAGAGGGCCTTGATCCGGCCCCACGTGCGGCGCGCAACGGGTGTCGGTCCGATGATGTGCACCACGCCGGCGAAGCAGGCGGGCAGGAGCGGGACGTTGTTCGAGTCGCGCATCTCCGCGTACGCGCAGGACAGCGGCGCGTCGCCCTCGGTGAGCGCCTTGAACTGGAGGTAGGCGGCGACCCCCGGGCCCTGGGCGCTGCCGTCCAGCTTCGCGGCGTCCATCCACGCCGTGTCGGCGGGGGCGGTGACGTCGGGCAGCAGGTACGCGAACCAGGCGCCGGCCCCGTCGGTGAGGATGTTGCCCGCCGGCATCGCCAGCAGTTGCAGCCGGGCGGGCGGGTAGGCGAACGCGACCTGGTAGCCCTTGAGGTCGGGCACCGCGTCCACCATCACGCGCAGCGTGAACGTGTCGCCGACCGTGACGGTGGTGTCGTCGGGCGCGAGACGGAACTCGGCGGCGCCGACCGGGACGGCCATCGTGAGCGCGGCAAGGCAGGCGGTGAACAGAGCGGTTCGAACCATGAAGTCTCCGGGTCGCGGGGTCACCGCAGTCGAACGAGCGTGGCGCGGACCGTCCGGTCCGCGGCGTGGAATCGGGCCAGGTAGACGCCGGGGGGGGCCGGTCGTCCTGCTTCGTCGAGACCGTCCCAGGCGACCGCGCGCGCGCCGGCCGGCCAGGCGCCGTCGCACAGGCGGCGCACGAGACGCCCCGAGACGTCGTACAGCACGAGCTGCTGCACGCCCGCGCGCGGGCTCGCGAGGTCCAGCCACTGCGTCCCCCGCGATGGATTCGAGCGAACCGCGAGCGTCGGGGCCGCCGGCAGCGCCGGTTCGACGCCGAGCGTACCGCCCCAACTCACGACCGCGTCCGCGGTCAGCGTCGGGTTGACGTAGGTTCCGGCGTTGTAGAACTGCGCGCGGCGCAGGCGAACGTGCGTCGAGCCCGGAGTGAGCGGGGCGCGGAAGTCGAGCGAGTAGACATGTGCGGGGCCCGAGAGGAACAGGTTCGCGCACAGCAGCGAGTGTGAAACCGACAGACTGTCCCCGGCGGCACGGAAGTAATGGAACGTGTTCCCGCAGGCCAGCTTCATGTCCGGCCCTTCCTGCAGCGCGAGCGGACTGCGCGGCAGGAACGTGAGGACCGCCGGATCGTACTCGACGACCGCGTCGTAACCGTTGAAGAGCGAGCCCGCGACCGGCACCCGCAGTTCCATCGTGAACGTCGCGCCCGGCGCCACCGTCAGCGTGTCGGGTGAAACGGCGAGCAGCACGCCGGCGGCCGGCGTGCCGACGGGGGCGAGGGCCAGCGAGAGCGCGAGGCTTGCGGTGCGAATGCGTGGGTTCATGTGGGTGAAAGGATAGCGCGGCCGCGACCGCGGAGGGGACCCGACTTCGGGCCCCCTCCGGCCGCGGACGCCGCCGCTACTGGGTGAGGATCACGCGGCGCGACTGCTCCACGCCGTCGCCGGTGAACCGGACGAGGTACAGGCCCGCCGGCACCGACTGGCCGCCGTCGTCGCGGCCGTCCCACACGATCATCCGCTCGCCGGCCGGCTGCAGCCCGTCCACCAGCGTGCGGACACGCCGGCCGACGAGATCGTAGATGGCGACCCTGGCCCGGCCGTCGCGGGCCAGCGCCAGCCGCAGGTTCGTGTTGCCGCGGAACGGATTCGGGAACGGCGAGCTCATCTGCGTCACGAGCGGCGCCGCCGGCTTCGTGCCGGCGAGCGCCACCGGCCGGTTCGCGCCGTCGCGGGCGGTGACGCCCCGGAGCGCGATCGCCGGATCCCCGGCTCCGACACGACGGAACGTGACGTTGAGCAGCGTGCCCTCGCCGAGGACGCCGGCGCCCTCGCCGAGCAGCGCGAAGTCCACGACGCCCGCCGACGGCGACAGCACCACGCCCTCGCGACCCTGGGAGTTCAGCAGCCCGCCGGCTTCAGCCGACACGAACTCGGCCACCTTCGGGTCGAAGCCGAAAGCGAGGCTCGCGCCCAGCACGTTGCCCGCGCCGCTCATGCGCACCGGCACGGTGAACGTCTCGCCGATCGCCGACGCGGGCACGTCGCCCACGCCGAGCGCGTTCGCGGCGGCGCTCGCGAGCGCGGGGCCGTCCTGCGGCATCGAGACCGTGCCGTAGTTGATCGCGAACATCATCAGGTCCTCGAACCCGACCTTGTTGTCGGTCGTCGGGCGCGCGTTCACGGAGAAGTCCGTGGTCGGGCCGACATCGAGGTAGTTGAACGGGTCGGCGGGAGCCAGCGTGATTCCGTAGTGGGCGCCGAGCAGCGTGATGTCAATGGTTCCCACCAGGTTGTCGCCGTTGCCCGGCGTGCCGTTCGTCACGTCGCCGAGGTGGTAGTTGAGGGTCCCTCCGGTCAGGTTCGAGGCGGCCGAGACGTTGCCGCACGCGTCCTTGGAGAACATCACGTAGTACCAGAAGCCGCGCGCGGTGGTCTCGTCGGACTGGCCCGAGGCCGTCACGCCCGTCAGCGCCCACGGCGCCGCCGGCGGGTACGCCGGCGCCGCCGGCGGGCCGCCCGCGACGTCGTCGTACTCGGGGTAGGTGTTCAGCAGCGTCGTGCCCCACGGGGCGCGGTAGACCTCGACCGTGGCGGCGTCGCCCGGCGCCGTGAACGTCAGCTGGACCTTCGTCGTCCCGTCGGCGTCGTTGAGCGTCTTCTGCTGGGCCGCCGCCAGGTTCGCGACCGCCGCCGGACCGCCGGTGTCGATCGTGATGGACAGCGGCGCGCCCGCGTTGGCGACGATGGCGGCGTTGTCGCAGTCGCGCGCCAGCACCGGTCCGAGCGTGATCGTGCCCGTGCCGTCGGGCCCGGGCGCCTTCATGACCTGCAGGTTGAAGAGGGTGCCCGTCGCGGCGGTCTGGCCGCACGGCAGGCCGAGGATCGCGCAGTCCACCGTGTAGCTGCCGCCACCGTTGCTCACGACCTGGAAGGTCGTTCCGCCGATGAGCGAGAGGTAGGTGCCCTGCGTGATGCTCGACGGTCCGCTGCACAGCAGCAGGTTGCTGGACAGCTGCAGCGTGACGCTGAAGCCGCGGATGTTCTCGGAGGTCGTGTGCGCGATGGCGACCGGGATCGTGATGCACGGGTTGCCGGTCGAGATGCACGACGGCGCCGGCCCGGCCGAGATCACGTTGTCGCTCGCGGCGGCGAAGCCGCAGCCGGGGTTCGCGTCCGCGCCGCTGATCAGCCACGGCGCGAAGGCGACCGTCGCGCCGGAGACCGCGTCGCCGGTGCCAGGGCCGGCGCCCGAGGGCCCGCTCGCCGCGCCCCACCAGTTCGGCGTGGCGCCGTTGGAGGCCGCCGCAGGGTCGCCCGAGAAGCCGGCCGTCACGTTGGAGAACAGCGCGTTGTGGTGCGCGTTGACGGACGCGCCCGGCCCGAAGTTCACGATGCCCAGGTCCCAGTCGGAAATCTCGACGCCTGTCACCAGCGCCGAGACGGGTCCGCCGCTCGAGTAGATGTCAATGCCCTCGGAGCCCGGCTGGTCGGTGCCCGTGAGGCAGCCGCCGGTCACGCTGACCGTGTAAGCGGCGTTCGTGGCCATCGGACCCGTGCGCGAGAAGGCGCCGGCGTCCTCTTCGGCCGGCGACAGGCCCGGGTGCCGGCCGGCTCCGTCGGCCACGGGCGCGGACCTCGCGTTGGGCGAGCTGGTGGACGAGTTGTAGTGGGTGATTCCGTACGCGGGGTAATTGATCGAGGGCAGAACGGCGCCCGTCCCGGCCACGAAGTTCGTGGAGATGGACGCGTTGGTGATGCTCGCGTCGCCGTCCTGCGAGGCGTAGCCGATCTGGCAGTTGGTGACGCTGCCGCCCGTCGCCGTCACGGCCGCGTTCTGATAGAGCAGCACGCCGGCCGCCGTCCAATCCGCGCCCGTATATCCGATGTCCGAAACCGCGTTGTTGGCGAGCGTCGCTCCGGCGCCGAAGCCGATCTGGATGCCGTTCTGGGCGGTGATCGGCGTCGGACCGTTGCCGGTCACCACGCAGTCGTGCACGTTCGCGGTCACGGCCGCGCCGTTCATCGTGATGCCGTTCTTCTGGAAGTCGGAGACGTTGCAGCCACCGACTTCGATCGCATACGGCCCGGCGGCGCTGTGATAGGCGTACACCGCGTTTCCGTGCTGCATGCCGTCCCACGGCGTGTTGCGCACGCGCACGACGTCGCAGTCGAGCACCTTGCCGCCGGCGTTCCAGTATGCGATGCCCATGAAGCGGTAGTTCGCGTTGCCCTGGCCGTCGCCGTCCACCGTCAGGTCGCGAACGCGGATGTCCGAGGCGTTCTGCAGCAGCACGACCGGATAGTTGTTCGCGGAAGTCGTGAAGAAGGCGGTGAGCGCCGCCGGGCTCTTGATGAAGGTCGCCGCTCGACCGGCGCCGTCGAGCGTCAGGTCCTTGCCGGAGACCACGACCTGCTCCGTGTAGCTGCCCGCCGCGATGTCCACCACGCCGCCCGCCAGCGTGTTGTTCACGCCGTCGGTCACCGTCTGGTAGGGCGCCGACGCGTCGCCGAAGCCGCCGGGGGCGGCGGAGTCGTCCACATACGCCGTGGCCCGGCCGCTGGGCCCGCCCGAGAACTGGTCCGAAATGTAGGCGTTGCCGTTCGCGGCGCTCAGCGCCAGCAGGTTCGGGTAGTCCGCCACGGTGCAGGTCGAGAGCAGGGCGATCTCGGCGCCCTGGTTCTCGGGCGGCCCCCAGGTGTTGCCCGACATCGTCAGCAGCGCGCCGGCGAGCACCCAGCCGCGCGTGCCGGAAACGTGGTTGTTGAGGATGCTGCCGCGATTCACCCCCGCCGGACCGTCGATGTAGGCGGGCTGGCGCAGGTGGTGAATGTTGTTGCCCTGGATGAGCAGACCCGTCCGGCCGGGCGAGACCACCAGGCCGCGGCTCACGATGCCGTTCACGCTCCAGGGAGAGCCGGGATCGGGGCCGTAGATCTCGTTGTCGCGGACGGTGACGTTGTCCGCGTTGATCCAGATCAGGTTGTGCAGGCCGGCCACGTCGGTCTTCTCGATCGAGAAGTCGCGCAGGGTCGTGCCGTCGGCGAGGACGTCGAACATGTCGCCGACCGCGCTCGACACCTGCAGCACCGAGCTGCCGATGCCGGCGCCCTGGATCGTCAGGTTGGCGGTCGAAACGGTGATGGTGGAACCGATGACGTAGGTGCCCGCGGCGACCAGGATGAGGTCCCCGGGTGAGGCGGCGGCGACCGCGGCGGGCAGGGTCATGTCGGCGGGAACGTTGATGGTCGCCGCCGTGGCCGAGGTGGTCGCGAAGGCGGCGCCGAACACCAGCGCGAACAGCGCGGTGAAGAAGCGGTTTTTCATCTCGAGGTGTCCTCTCGTTCGATCCCCACGCGCGAGCGGATGATGGCCACGTGCGCGGGCGGTCCTTGTGACGCCAGGCGGCGTCTGAGGGGAATGCGAAACGAGCACCGGGGGGCGCGCGCACCGATCACGGCCGGTGCGTCGCGTGCGGGCTTTCGCCGGGCGCGCGTGGGGGCGGCCCGGCGCCTGCACGAATCCTCCTGCGAGACGGTCCGAGGCCGCCTCGATGAACGCGCCGGGGGATGGCGGGTGGCCGCGCGAAGCCTGCGATCGAACTGCGCCGGCGGAGGAAGCGTGTTCCCTCCCGTCCGGCAGGATCGAGCCCCCGGGCGTGAACCGGGGGGGCACATACCGGCTCGCGGGTCCTCGCGTCGCGAGGTCGGGGTCCGTCGAGTCGTGCGGGCCCGGAGTCGAGTGGGCGAAGTATCCACCCGTGCGATACGAGTGTCACGACAACTTTGGGGTCGCGTGCGCTTGTTCGCTCGCGTCGACCACGGTTTGACCCCGCTTCACGCGCTCCGCTACCGTCCGCGGCCTCGTTCCGGCACCGACCGACACGCGCTGTCCGCAGTTCGAGGGCGCGGCGCGGATGGCCGCGCCGCACCCATCGTTGGAGGTTCCATGCGTCCCGGCAGTTCCGAGGCGCTCTCCCAACCCTACGACCCCGTTCGCATCGAGCCGGCCCGATACCGGTTCTGGGAGGAGCACGGCGTCTTCCAGCCTCGCGAGACGGGCAAGGCCCCGTTCGTCATCGCCATCCCGCCGCCGAACGTGACCGGCTCGCTGACGATGGGTCACGTGCTCGGCGAGTCCATCCGGGACTGCGTCATCCGCTGGCAGCGCATGGACGGCCGCGAAACGCTCTACATCCCGGGCATGGACCACGCGGGGATCGCGACGCAGAACGTGGTCGAGAAGAAGCTGCGGTCCGAAAAGCGCGGCCGTCACGACCTCGGGCGCGAAGGCTTCCTGCGCGAAGTCTGGGCGTGGAAGGAGCGGTACGGCGGCCTGATCTTCGAGCAGGAGCGTCGTCTGGGCATCACGCCCGACTGGACCCGCGAGCGCTTCACGCTCGACGAGCGTTACTCGCACGCCGTGCTGCACGTGTTCAAGCAACTGTACGACGAGGGTCTGGTCTATCGCGGCCGCTACATCGTCAACTGGTGCCCGCGCTGCCGGACGGCGCTTTCCGACGAGGAGGTGGACCACGTCGAGTCGGAGGGCAGCCTCTGGTACCTCCGCTACCCGATGGCCGACGGCAACGGAGCCGTCACGGTCGCGACCACGCGGCCGGAGACGATGCTGGGCGACACCGGCGTCGCGGTCAGCCCGAAGGATCAGCGCTACGCGAAGTTCGTCGGCCGTTCCGCGGTCCTGCCGCTCGTCCGCCGCGAGATCCCGGTCGTGGCCGACGAGATGGTGGATCCGAAGTTCGGCACCGGCGCGGTCAAGGTGACGCCCGCGCACGACCCGAACGACTTCCAGACCGGCAAGCGTCACGGCCTCGCCGAACTCGTGGTGATGGACGAGGCGGGAACGATGAACGAGAACGCGGGCGACTTCCGCGGCCTCGACCGCTTCGAGGCGCGCCGGCGCATCGTCGCCGCGCTGCAGGACGCCGGCTACCTCGAGAAGGTCGAGCCCCACGTGAACAGCGTCGGGCACTGCTCACGCTGCAACACGGTGATCGAGCCGTACCTGTCGTGGCAGTGGTTCGTGAAGATGGCCCCGCTCGCCGCGCCGGCGATCGAGGCCGCGAAGAAGGGCCGGGTCAAGTTCTTCCCGTCGCGCTGGAAGAAGGTGTACCTGCACTGGCTCGAGAACATCCGCGACTGGTGCATCTCGCGTCAGCTCTGGTGGGGGCATCGCATCCCCGTCTGGTACCGCGGCGAGGAGATGGTCGTTTCGCTCACGCCTCCCGAGGGCGAGGGCTGGCGGCAGGACGAGGACGTCCTGGACACCTGGTTCAGCTCGTGGCTGTGGCCGTTCGCGACCCTCGGCTGGCCCGAGAAGACCCCGGATCTGGCGCGCTACTACCCGAACAGCCTCATGGTGACCGGCAGCGACATCATCTTCTTCTGGGTCGCGCGCATGATCATGGCCGGATACCACTTCATGGGGGAGGCGCCGTTCCCGCACGTCTATTTCACCTCCATCGTCCGCGATTCCCAGGGCAGGAAGATGAGCAAGTCGCTCGGCAACTCGCCCGACCCGCTCGCGATGATGCAGAAGTACGGTGCCGACGCCGTGCGCTTCACGATGGCGCAGGTGCCGACGGGCCAGGACCTGCTGTTCGACGAGAAGCGGCTCGAGACCGGCAAGTTCTTCGCGAACAAGCTGTGGAACGCGACGAAGCTGGTGCTCATGCGGCTCGGCGACGAGGATCTTGCGACGGTGAAGGAGTCGCAGCTCGAGCTGACGCTCGCCGACCGCTGGATCCTCTCGCGCCTCGCGAACGCCACCAAGGACGTCACCCGGAACCTCAAGACCTATCGCTTCGCCGAGGCGGCGCAGGCGATCTACCAGTTCGCCTGGACCGAATACTGCGACTGGTACCTCGAGATGGCGAAGCCGCGCTGGGCGGTTGCCGAACGTGGCGAGGCGATGTCGCCCGCGGAACGCGCGGACCTGCGCACCACCCGCTGGGTGGCCTGGAAGGTTCTGGACGGAATCCTGCGCCTGCTCCACCCGTTCATGCCGTTCGTGACCGAGGAGCTGTGGCAGGCGATCCCGCACGACGGTGACGTGCTGGCGCTGCGGGCGTGGCCCAGGGCGAAGAAGGCGTGGTTCGACCCCGGCGCCGAGCACGAGATCGAGTTCCTCCAGGAGGTGGTGGTCGCGATCCGCAACCTGCGGGCGGAGTCGAAGATCGCTCCGGGGCGCGCCGTGCCGGTCGTGATCCGCGGCGAGACCGCCCAGCTCGAGGTGCTCGAACGGCTCGGAAATCAGCTCCGGCCACTCGCCCGCATCGAGTCGCTCACGCTGGCGCGCGACGGCTCGCGCCCGAAGGTCGCGGCTTCCGCGGTGGTGCGCGGCGCGGAAGTGTTCCTGCCGCTGGCGGGTCTGATCGACCTGGACGAGGAGCGGGCGCGGCTCGCGCGCGAGGCCGAGCGTCTGCTCGGGGACCTCGATGGCGTCAAGCGCAAGCTCCGCAACCAGGATTTCCTCGCCAAGGCGAAGCCCGAGGTCGTGGACAGGGAGCACGCTCGGCTGACGCAGCTCGAGGAGACCCTCGAGAAGCTCAAGAAGGCCCAGCAGAGCCTGTCGGCGGTTCGAGAGTGAGATGACGCGGACGGGCATCGGCGCATCGCGTTCGCGCCCGCGTCGGGCGGGCGCCGGGGCGCGGCGCGGGAGCGTCGCGCGGGCGCTGCTCGCGCTGATGGTCCTCGCGCTCGCCGCCGCCCCGTCCGCGCGGGCGCGGCCGAGCCGCTGGGAAAACGTGCTCGCGCCCGCGGATTCGCTGGCGCTCGCCGGCCGCCCGGATCGCGCGGTGGCCTACGCCGACTCGCTCCTCGACCTCGCACGGGCGCGCGGGGACCGCGCGCTCGAGGCCGTCGTCGCCTCGCGCCGGGTGCTCAATTGGATCGGCACCGGTCGCTTCGACGAAGGCGCACGTGAAGCCGAGCGGGTCGCCGCGATCGCGCGCTCGGTGCGCGACACGCTCTCGTGGGGACGGGCGCTCCTCGCGGCCGGAAGGGCGCAGCTCTTCCGCGAGCGGCTCGCCGAGGCGGCGCCGCCCTATCGCGAGCTCCTGCCGCTCGCGCGCGCGGCGGGCGATGCGATGCTCGAGGGCAATGCGCGGCTCGGCCTCGCCTACCTCGATCTGTCGGCCCATCGTCCGGCTCGCGCGGAGGCCGGCTACCGCCGCGCGGTGGCCCTGCTCGTGCGCGCGCGCGACGTGCGCTCCGAGATGGCGGCCCGTGTCGGGCTGGCCCGGGTCCTCCGCGAGCGGGGACGGCTGGACGAGGCGCGCCGCGCGTACGAAGCGATCCTCGATCGCAGCCGTGCGAGCGGCGACCGCATGAGCGAAGCGGACGCCTGGAACAATCTCGGCGAGCTCGAGGTCGCGCAGGGCGAGCCGGGGCGCGCGGCGGAGAACTTCGCCCGCGCGGCGCAGATCTCCCGCGAACTCGGACGACCGAATCCGAACGAGGTGCGAAACCTCGCGATCATGCTCGTCGAGGCCGGCCGCGTGGAGGCGGCGGCCGACACGCTCGAACACGAACTGGCGCGCTGGCCGCGCTCGGCGGAGCGCGAGACCTATCCGTTGCGCACACAGCTCGCGATCGTCAAACGCCTCCTCGGGCTGCGGACCGAGAGCGAGCGCATCCTGCGCGAGCAATGGGCCCGCCGCGATTCGGTGGCGCTGGATCCCGCGATCAGGGCCGGCGGGCAGCTGGCGGAGCTGCTGGCGAACTCGGACCGCCTCGCGGACGCGTACGCGCTGGCCCTCGAGATGGATCGCCTGTCGGCGGGGCGCGTCTCTCCGACGACCGAAGTCCCGCGGGTCCTGGGGCTCTGCGAGCTGGAGTTGCGCACCGGCCGCGTCGCCGAGTCGCTCGCGCGCCTGCGCCGCCTGCGGGCTTCGCCGGTGTTCGCGGCCTCGGGTGGCTGGGGCCTGGCGATCGAATACGACCTGCTCCTGTCGCGCGGCTGCTTTGCCGCCGGCCAGTCCGACAGCGCGATCGCGGCGGCGCGCCGGGCGGGCGAAGCCTGGGAGCGGACGGCCGCGGGTTTGAGCGATGCCGAATGGTATGAGCCGATCGGCAATCGGGCGGCCCGGATCGCGATCCAGACGGCGCGTGTACTGCTCGATCCGCGCCGCGGCCTCACCGGGGAGAGCCGTGCGGCGCAGGCGTTCGACGCGCTGCAGCGGTTCAAGTCACGCGCGCTCGAGTGGCGCGGCGGCCGGCGTCCCGGCGCCCCCGCGAGGCTCGCCACCGCCGCGGATCTCCGGCTGCGCATCCTGGGACCG
Organism: Candidatus Eisenbacteria bacterium; assembly: GCA_020847735.1. NCBI lineage: Bacteria > Candidatus Eiseniibacteriota > Candidatus Eiseniibacteriota bacterium. The sequence continues at coordinate 85,934 of JADLBL010000026.1, read as the reverse complement.
GGCGAGGTGCTGCTCGATTCGTACTCCTCGTCGTTCGACTCGACGATCGTCTTCACCGTGGACCGCGGCTCGGTCCGCGCCCACTGGCTGCCGATGGACGAGGCGCATGGGTCCGGGCTTCGGCGCTCGATCGGGCTGCTGTGCTCGAAGGAGGAGTCGGCGGCTCCCTACCGCGGGCCCGCGGCGCGGCGGCTCGCGGCCGACGCGCTGGGTCCGGCACTCGAGCGGATCCGGCCGGCGCGGCGCGTGTTCTGCTCCCTGAGCGGCATGCTGAACGCGATCCCGCTGGCGGCGCTGCCCGCGGACACCTCGGACGGCGAACCGATGCTGACCACCCGGACGGTCGTGGCCGTGCCTTCCGCGAGCTGGCTGGCGCGCAGCCGGCGAGCGGGGCATGCCACGGTCCGCAGGGCCAGCCTCGTCACCCTCGCGCGGACGACCGATGACCACGATCGCAGGCTCGACGGCGTGCGTGAGGAGACGCGCTGGCTGCGGGCCCGCTATGGCGGCGGTGGAATCGTGCACGACGGCGACCGGCCGCTCGCGGCCGTTGTGCCGTGGCTCTCGCGCGGCGACATCCTCCACGTCGCGTCGCACGCCCGCTCCAGTTCCAGCGATCCATGGGGCAGCGCGTTCCTGCTCGGCCGCGGCGACGACGCGCGGGCCTGGCTGACCGCGCGCGCCATCGCGGCGCATCGTGCGAGCGCCCGCCTGGCCGTGCTGGCGTCCTGCCGCACGACGCTGGACGGAGGCTTCATGAACGAAAGCGTCACCGGGCTCGCGCGCGCGTTCCACTCCGCCGGCGTTCCGACCGTGATCGCGACGATGTGGCCGGTGGACGACCGGGCCACGGTCGCGTTCACGCGCCGCTTCTACCTCGGGCTCGAGCAGGGCCGGAACGCCGCCGAAGCGCTGCGCGAGGCGCAATTGGCCGTGCGGAGCACGCCCGCGACGTCCGCTCCCCACTTCTGGGCCGGTTTCGTGCTCTCCGGCGATCCCGAGACTCGCGTGGTGCCCGCCCGCCGGCGCTGAGCGCTTCGGGACCGCTTTTCCGGGCCGCTCTTTCCGCGCCCGGCGCGGACCTGGGAGCCGACACGGCTTTTTCGGTAGCATCCGCACCCATGCCTCCGCCATCCACGCGCCCGCGACGCCCTGTGACATCCGCCGCCCCCCCGCGTTCCATGTCATGAACGAGCCGCGGACGGACCTCGAGCTCGTCCAACTCTTCCAGGCGCGTCCGGGAACCCCGGAGGCACGCCAGGCGGAGCGGGAGCTGCTGACGCGCTGGCGCTCCCGGGTCCACGCCTGGTGCTGGCGGATGGTGGGCGAACGCGAACTGGCCGAGGATCTCGCTCAGGAGTGTCTCGTGCTGGTGCACCGGGCGCTGCCCCGATTCGAGCCCCGGGCTGCGGTCACGTCGTGGATCTACGCGATCGTTCGCAACCGCTGCCTGGCCGCTCTGAGGCGGTCGCGACCGAAGCAGGCGGATGAAGTGGAGCTGTTTCTGCTCGCGGAGCCTTCGGTCGGGCCGGAGGAGGCGTTCGAGCGACGAGAGTGGGAGGACCGGGTCCTGTCGGCCATGCGCGAGACGTTGTCGCCCCTCGAGCAGACGGCGCTGTGGTTGAAGGCCTGGGAGGGCATGCCGGTCGAGGACATCACCCGGGTGCTCGAACTGAAGGAGCAATCCGGCGCGCGTACGCTGCTGCAGACCGCGCGCCGGAAGCTGAAGGCGGCGCTCGAGCAGGGCGGCCGCGGTGAGGAGGAGCCGTGATGGATCCACGCTGCGTCCCCATCGAGGAGCTGGCGCGCGTCCGCGACCTGCCCGAGGGCTCGCCCGAGCGGGCGCACGCCGAGACCTGCCCGAGATGCCGCGCGGCGCTGCTGGCGATCGCGGAGTTCGAGCGCGAGGGTGACGCGCTGCCGGCCGAGGCGGGGGCCGGGCCCGCGCGGGTGCGGCTCGACGCGGTGATCGAGTCCCTGACCGGGGATACCCCGCAGCGGATCCTGCCCACGCGGGCGACGGCGGGACGGGATGGCGCCGGCTGGCTTGCGCGGCTGTTCGCGCCCCCCGCGGTCCGATTCGCCGGAGCCTTCGCGGCGCTGGCGATCGTGGCGGCCTCGCTGTGGCTGACGACGCGCGGGCCCGCCGATCGGCTGGAGCGCGGCGCATCGGCGCCGACGAGCGCGGCCTCGGTGAGCGTGACCCCGGCCGGCTGGCGGCTGTCGTGGCCGGCGGTCGCGGGCGCCGAGTCGTACGACGTCGTGTTCCTCTCGGCCGATCTGCGCGAAGTCGGGCGCGTGCGCGACGTGCGCGCGAACGAGCTGTTGATCGCGCGGGACGCGCTGCCCCCCGGCGTCGCGCCGGGCATTCCGCTGCTGGTCGAGATTGACGCACTCAACGGCGGCCGGATCCTCGGCATGTCGGAGCCGGTTCCGGTCGAGTTTCGCTAGAGGGGGCAGCGGACCCGGGAAGCTGCTAGGTTCCGTCTGAGAACGCCGCGCGGCCGCGGGGCGTTCTCGGTCGAAACCCAGGATGCGACGTCGCGTTTGCGCCGCTCCGCCGGCCGCGGCGGTTGAACCCGCGCCGGCGCCACCCCAGACCCGGGAGTTACCGTGCGACTCGGACTCGCTGCCGCGGCTGGAATGCTCGTGCTCTCCGCCTGCGCCTGCGCGGCGTTCGCGGCCGAAACCTTCTCGCCCGCGACGCTTGCCCGCGCGCGGGCCGCACGCGATGCGGGGCTGCGCGACGACGTGGGCTACGACGTGCTGCGTGCGCTGTGCACCGAGGTCGGCCCGCGGCCCGCGGGCTCGGCGGGTGACCGCCGGGCGGTCGCGTGGGCGCTGGCGACGCTCGAGCGCCTCGGCTTCGCGAACGTCCGCGCCGAGTCGGTCACCGTCCCGCACTGGGAGCGCGGCGAGTGCCGCGTCGAGATCACCGCGCCGTGGCCGCAACCGATGGTCGCCGTCGCGCTGGGCGGCAGCGTCGCGACGCCGGCGAGCGGCGTCGAGGCCGAGGTCGTCGCCGCCCAGTCGCTCGACGACCTCAAATCGCTCGGCGAGGCCCGGGTGCGCGGCAAGATCGTGTTCTTCCGCGGGCGCATGGAGCGCGTGCGCACCGGCGCGGGCTACGGCGTCGCCGTGGCGGTGCGCGGGCGCGGCGCCGCCGAGGCGGCGAAGCTGGGCGCGGTCGGCGTCGTGATCCGTTCGGTGGGCACCGATTCGAACCGCGAACCCCATGCCGGCGCGATGCGCTACGACTCGACCGGGACGCGCATCGCCGCGCTCGCGCTCTCGGCGCCCGACGCCGACCTTCTCGACCGCCAGCTGGCGAGCGGCCGTCCGGTGCGGATGCGCATGAGCAACACCTCGCGCTCGCTCCCCGAGGAGCGCTCCGCGAACGTGATCGGCGAAATCCCGGGACGAGGTCCGGCGCCCGGCATCGTCGTGGCGGGCGGGCACCTCGACTCGTGGGACCTCGCGCAGGGCGCCCACGACGACGGTGCGGGCGTCGCGACGATGATCGCGGCCGCGAAGCTCGCCGCCGCGCAGGGAGCGCTCCGGCACACGATTCGGGTCGTGCTGTTCGCGAACGAGGAGTTCGGCCTCTCGGGCGGACGCGGCTACGCCGAGCGCCACGCCGCGGAGATGGACCGGCACGTGGCGGCGATGGAGTCGGACCTGGGCGCGTTCGACGTCTGGGGGCTCGCGACCGGTTTCGGCCCGGGCCGCGAAGCGTTGGTCGAGCCGATCCTGTCGGTGCTCGCGCCGATCTGCACCGAGTACGTGGGCAACGGCACGCGTGGCGGCGCCGACACCGGGCCGCTCAGCTCGCGCGGGGTGCCCGCATTCGAGTTGAGCACCGACGCGCGGCCCTACTTCGACCTGCATCATTCGGCCAACGACACCTTCGACAAGGTGGACCCGGCGCTGCTGCGCGAAAACATCGCCGGCTACGCCGCGCTGCTCGTGCTCGCGGCGAGCGGTGACGTGGATTTCGGCCGTCTGCCCGGGGGCGCACCTCGCGGGCGCTGAGCGATCCCGCACCTGCGCCTCGTTTCGTTCAGGCTCCCGGCCAGGGCAGGCGCTCGCCGCGGGCGCGGCGGATGGCGATCGAAACGTCCTCGGGCCGCAGGTCGAGCAGGTTGCCGAGCTTGCGCGCGAGGATGCCTTCGTGGGCGGTGAGCTGTCCGTCGGCGAGGACGACGCGCCACAGCGCCTCGACCAGCGCCAGACGGCGGCGTTCGTCGTGATTCCGCACGAGCACGGTGGTGAAGCCGTGCAGATCGATGGCTTCTCGGCGCGCCTGTTCGGCGCGGGCGATCACCGCCTCGACGCCGGCGGCATCGAGCGAGAAGTGGCCGGCGAGGACCTGCGCGATCGCCGCCTGCTCGAAGGCGTGCAGCTCGTCGTCCGCCGCCGCGGATTCCAGCAGCAGCGCGGCCGCCGCCACCTCGACCGGAACCTCTCCCGCGGATTCACCACCCGCGCCCAGGCTGTTCAGCCACCTTCCCAGTCCTCGCAGCATTTCGTCCCCGGTTCCCGGCCTGGTCCCGTCGTGCCCGCTGCCGCATCGCCGGCCGAGCATACACGCTGTGCCCGCCGTCCCGGCCCGCCGCCCGCACGGCGCCGCGGACGGACGCTTCAGGGTGTCGAGTCGTTCCGCGCCCGCCGGACGAAGCGTTCGACGTACAGCGGAGCGTTGTACGAGGTCCACGCGCGATCCTCCACCCGGGCGCGGCCCTCGGCCGCGATGGCGAGCGTGCGGTCGGCGAGCTCCCGCCGGTCGGCGTTGCCGGCGCTGCGGACGATCACCCACACGTCGTCGTAATCGCGGCTGCGAAGCCGTGCGGCCCCGGCCGCCTCCACCAGCTGCTTCGGCGTGAATCCGGCCGAGAACGGGCGCTGCGGATGGTGCACCTCGATCGGCAGGATTCCCGAGCGTCCGTCCCGCAGGTAGTAAAGGAGCGGGTCGGCGTCGAAGGGGACCAGCACGGCCGTTCGGCCGGGAGGCGACGTGCCGCGGATGTGCTCGGCGACCTGACGCCACGGCTCCTTGGTGAAATCGCGGTCGTATCGGAACAACCCGAGGAACGTGAGGGCGATCAGCCAGGCGGCGAGCACCACCCGGCCCGCCGCGGGCCGCACCCGGGAGACTCCCAGCGCGAGCAGCACCGACAGGAAGGGCCCGAGGAAGACGAAGTATCGTGGCAGCAGGAGCGACTGTCGGACCGAAACGGCGACCACGATCGCGACCGGCGCCGCCCAGGCCAGCCAGCAGAACCGCGAAACGAAACCCGGCGCGCTCCGCTCGCGCACCAGCGGCAGCGTCAGCACCAGCGCGAGCACCGAGGGCACCGCGAGCAGAACGTAGGCGAGCACGTGCGGCAGGTACTCGCCAAGGCCCGGGTACAACGAGCCGCGCGGCGCGGTGACGAGCGGAAAGGGCGAGACGAGGACCGAACGCAGCACGTTGAAGACGGCGTGCGGCGAAGCCTCGGGGATGTACCAGTGCGACTGTCCGAGGTGTTCCGCCATCGTGCGGCTGTAGATCAGCCACGGCAGGTAGAGCACGCCGGCGACGGCCATCGCCCCGGCCCACGGCCAGAAACGCCGGCGGCCGGTGGGGGTGAGGACGGCGATCAGTCCCTGCGCGGCGACGCCCAGCGCCGCGATGGTCTGCATCCACAGTCCGGCGGCGGTCAGCAGGACGAGCGGCAGCCAGCGCTGCGGTCCCGGGCGCTGCTGCAGGCGCGCGTAGACGTACATCGCCCCGACCATGCAGGCCGCGACCGGCACGTAGGTGCGGGATTCCTGCGCGTACTGGAGCTGATGCGGCGAGAGCGCGGTCAGCAACGCGGCGAGCGTGGACCATCCCCGACCGAGCCCCAGCCGGGCGAGGCGATAGGTGAGCCAGACGAGGACCAGCGAGGCGAGCGCGGGGAAGATCCGCAGGTGCCACTCGTCGTCCGCGCCCCGCAGGGCCAGCGAGGTCACGAGGTAGAAGAGCGGCGGGCTGGCGTCGCGCGTCACGCAGCGGTGCAGCAACTCGGTGATCGGCAGCGTCGCCGCCGTCCACGTGGAGCCCTCGTCGGTCCAGACCGGACGGGCGCCGAGGCGGTGCAGTCTCAGCACGGCCGCGACCGCGAGCGCCGCGATCGGCCCGAGTTGCGCGAGCCGCCCGCCGGACCGGGTCCGGTCGCGTGCGCCGCTCACCCGGCCCCCAGCAGCGCGTCCAGGATGTGATGCGCCGCGCGGCCATCGCCGAACGGGTTGGCCCATCCGCCGGGGCTGGCCAGCATCCGGCGCGCACCGGAGACGATCGCCTCCGCGTCCGCGCCGACCAGCACGTTGGCGCCGGCTTCCACCGACTCGGGCCGTTCCGTGTTGTCGCGCAGCGTCACGCACGGGACGCCCAGGCAGCAGGCCTCCTCCTGCAGGCCTCCGGAATCGGTCAGCGTCAACGCGGCCTGCGCGTGCAGCCCGAGAAAATCGAGATAGGGAAGCGGCGGCAGCGCCCGCACGCCCGGACCCCAGTCGAGGCCGAGCGCCGCGAGGCGCGGGGTGGTCCGCGGGTGGACCGCGCACAGGATTTCGAGGCCGGTGGACCGGGCCGCCTCCGACAGTCCGCGGACGATGCCTCGCAGCCGCGCCTCCTGATCGGTGTTCTCGGCGCGATGGACGGTCGCGACCGCGTAGCGCTTCGGCGTGACGCCGAAGCGCGCGGCGGCGCCCCTGGCCTCGGCGCGCGGCCGCTGCAGCAGCAGTTCGTCCACCACCGTGTTCCCGGTCACGCGGATGCGCGCCTCGCCGATGCCCTCGCCGAGAAGCGTCCGTCGCGCGTGTGCGGTCGGCGCGTACAGGTGGTCCGAGAGGTGGTCGGTGAGGATGCGGTTGATCTCCTCCGGCATGCCCCGATCGTAGGATCTCAGCCCGGCCTCGACGTGACCGACACGCACGCCCAGCTTCTGTCCGGCGAGCGCGGCCGCCAGCACCGAGTTCGTGTCGCCTTCGACGAGCACCCAGTCGGGCCGTTCGCGCTCGATCGCGGTCGCCATGCCGCCGAGGATGGCGCCGATCTGATAGGCCGGCGTCCCCGAGCCCACCTCGAGGTTCGCGTGCGGCGCGGGCAGGCCCAGTTCCTCGAAGAATACGCCGTCCATCTCGTAGGAGTAGTGCTGCCCGGTGTGCAGCAGCCTGTAGGGTACGCCGCGCTCCGAGCAGGCACGCACGAGCGGCGCCATCTTGATGATCTCCGGACGCGTCCCGACGACGATCGCGACCTTCAACGCGGCGCCTTCACCGCGGCGGACGCCTCGAGCTCGGCGAGCCGGCGCGGCGTGTACCGGGTCATGAGCTCCCAGCGCCGGCGCAGGAGCAGCACGAGCGTCGAGCGGATGGTGCGCAGCACCTTCATCTTGCTCTGGCCGACCCGCTCGCCGTAATCGAGCACGAACCCCATCTCGCTGACCTTCATGCCCAGGGGGCCGAGGCGCAACAGCAGGTCCATGACCGCTTCGAAGCCGCGAGCGGTGCAGAGCTGGTCGCCGTAGACGGCGCGGGCGCGGCGCAGCAGCGGAATACGGTAGGCGCGAAAGCAGCAGGTGTAGTCGCGAACACCGGGAATCGGGTAGAGGCTCTGGAACAGCACGCTCGCCACGTCGCTCAGGGCGCGCCGATAGCCGGGGACGCCATGGACCTCGGCGCCGGACCGATAACGTGAAGCGATCGCAAGATCCGCCCCGTTTCTCACCCTTTGCACGAGTTCGGGAATGAGCGCCGGCGGGTGCGTGTTGTCGGCATCGAGCGTGACCAGCAGGTCGTCGTCCGCCGCCCGGTCGAGCACCCAGTAGATGCCCGTGCGCAGCCCGGCTCCGAGCCCGCGATTGCGCTCGTGCGAGAGCACCTGCAGCGCGAGTTCGCCGCCGCTCTGCTCGACCGCCGCGCGGGCCTCGGCCACCGTCGCGTCGGTGGAGCCGTCGTCCACCAGGACGGCGGTGTACGCGTCATCGCGACCGCGGTACGCCTGCCAGAGCGCCAGCAGCGTCGGGCGGATCACCTTTTCCTCGTTCCATGCCGGGAAGACGACCCAGATCATGCGTTCGCCCTCGCCGCCGCGTGCGCGCCGACTTCCTCGAACAACCTCGGCAGCATCCCGTTCACGACTCCGCAGCAGGAGTTCCAGGAGTTGACCAGCGGATAGACCTGCGCGGTGCACGCGAGGTAGAGCCGCCCGGGGAGGACGCTCGTCGGCGGCACCCGGCGCGCGTAGCCGGTCGTCCAGATCGGCTCGACGAACGGCGCCCGGAAGACGTGCGTCTCCCGGACGCTCGCCGCGGCCTCCGGAAAGAGCGTGGCGAGATCCGAGCGGTAGCGGGCGAGGAGATCCTCGTCGGGCAGGCGGAACAGATCGCTGTCGCGATGCGTGTAGTTGACGAGGTAGTTCACGTGCAGCCCGTGCGTGCGCTCGAGCGGCACCAGGTTGGACATCTCGATCACGCCCTGGGCCGTCGCGCCGCTGTCCACCCACGGCATCCAGTAGTAGTCGGTGAGCGGCTTCCCGGTCAGGAAGATCGCGCTCACCACGCCCTGGTAGTCCAGCTGGAGCCCGGCGACCGAATCGGGCACCGGCAGGCCGCGCGTCATCCGCTGGAACTGTCCGAGCGGCGAGGTGCAGACCACGAAGTCGAACGTCTCGCGGCCGGAGCCCTCGATCTGAACCGCCATGCGCGGCCCGTCCTCGGCGATCGCCGCGACCCGGGTGCTGGTGCGGATCGAGGCGCCGCGGCCCTCGAGCGTGCGCGCGATCGCGTCCACGAGCGAGCGGTAGCCGTGCCGCAGGCAGCCCTTGCGCTCCGGCCCCCTGGTCTTCTCGCGGTTCATGCGGCTGGACAGCCAGAGCGCCGGCAGCGCCGCGTAGTGGTCGCCGATCTTGGCGGCGAGCAGCGGCTTCCACAGCACCTCGAAGCAGCGGTCCCCGACCATCTCGCGCACCCAGTCCTCGGCGGTGATGCCGTCGAGATGGTGACCCGGTCCGCCGAAACGTGCGCGCAGACTCATCAGCCCCATCCGAAGCCGCTCGACCACGGTCAGCGGACCGAAGGAGAGCAGGTCGCGCGGCGTGTTCAGCGGCCAGACCCGCTTCTGGTACATGAAGCCCATGAGCGTCTCGCGCCAGAGCAGATCGCCGCCCAGACCCGCCTCGGTGACGACGGGGAGCAGAAAATCGTCGTCGGGAAGGAGGCAGTGGTAGAAGCGCTCGAGGTGCGTGTCGCGCCAGGGGAACGAAACGCCCAGGCCCCCCAGGTCGGGGTCGCCTTCGAACAACGTGACCTTCAGGCCGCGCGCCGTGAGACCGAGGGCCGTCGCCAGTCCCGTGATACCGCCGCCGATGACTGCCGCATGCAGGGCCATGAGGGCTTCCGTGCCAGGGTGAGACGTGAAAGGAGTTCGCTTCCCGGAGCAGGAAACGCATCAAGAACGCCGCGGAGCCCTGCCGACACCCGCGGTATCGGCATCGCGCGACGACGGCTTCAGGCAGGACTCCGGGCCCCGGGGCCGGATCGGCCACCTTCCTCGCCAATCTAGTGACCGGGGTTCCGTCCGCGCAAGGCGGTTCGCGTATGCTGCGCCGTCGGCCGGTCGCCGCGCGCGACCCGCCGCGTCGTGTTCGCCCCGGAGGAATACCGCCCATGTCCCTGCGCCGGCTGCTCGAATTGGTCGTCTGCGCGCTCGCGCTGTTCGCGATCGGCGCCTACGTGTGGCTGGGTGCGCACCGCGTCGGCTACCCCGTCGAGGTGGACTTCATCGAGGGCGTGATGCTCGACCACGTGGCGCGCATCGCCCACGGGCAGCCGATCTACGTCGCGCCGTCGCTGCAGTTCATCCCGCTCGCCTACATGCCCCTGTTCACGACGGTGAGCGGCCTGGTCATGCGGCTGACCGGCCCCGGGTTCTTCGCGATGCGGATCGTCTCCTTCAGCTCCTCGCTGCTGCTCGCCGCCCTGATCGCGATCGTCGTCCTGCGCGAAACCCGCCGGCCGGTTTTCGCGCTGGCGGCCGCCGGGGTGTACGCGATGGCGTTCGGGCTCACGGGGGCGTGCTACGACGTCGGGCGGCCCGACTCGATGATGCTGCTGCTGAGCTTCGGCGGGCTGGCGGTGCTGCGTTACTCGCGGGGCGCGGCCGGGGCGGTCGGCGCGGCCGGGCTGCTGACGCTCGGCTTCTTCACCAAGCAGCACAGCGTCCTGTTCTCGTTCGGCGCTCTGGCCTACCTGTTCTTCCACGAGCGGAGGCGCTTCCTGCCGTTCGCGGCCGCGATCGTCACCGGCTGCCTGGGCGGCTACCTGCTGCTCGCCGCCTGGCTCGGCGAATGGTTCCGCTACTTCACCTGGTCCGTGCCGAGCGGCTGGTCGGAGGTGAATCCGGCCCGCATCGAGCGCTACCTGGGAGGCGGGCTGTTCGGCGCGCTCGCATGCTCGAGCGCGCCCGCGCTCCTGTCGCTCGCGGTGCGCGACGAGAACACGGACCCGCGCCGGGCGCTCTGGTACTGGACGGGTTTCGCCGCCGTCGGCACGGGGCTGCTCGCGACGCTGGACCGGAACGCCTACCTGCACGTCTTCACGCCCACGGTGGTCGCGCTCGCGATCCTCGGGCCGCTCGCGCTCGATCGCCTGCTTCGGGCGTTCGAGTCCGCCACGGCCGCGCGCGGCGTCGCGGCCGCCGCGGTGCTCGCGGTTCTGGCGGGGCAGTTCGTGCCGCTCGTCTACCCGATCCGCCTGCACATTCCGCGTCCGCACGCCCGGCAGGCGCACGACCAGCTCATCCGCAGGCTGCGCTCGCTGCCGAACGGCGCGATCCTGCCGTACCACGGCTGGTACGACCTCGAGGCGGGAGGGCGCGGCTCGCTTCAGTTCATCGCGCTCGACGACATCCTGCGTTCGCACGGCAACTCGCTGCTCAAGCGCGACCCGACGTACCTGGAGCGCATGTTCGCTCCGCTCGCCGCCGGCCCCGGCCGGCCGGCGATCGTCACCGACGTGCCGCTCGAACATTCGGGCCCGCTGTGGCGGAGGATCGCGCCCGGGTACGCGCTCGTGGACTCGCTGGGGGACATCTCGAAGGCCCTCGTCCCGCTCACCGGCAACCAGCACTCGCTGACGTACCTCTACCTGCCGGTCGGGCCGGCGGGAGGGGCGCCCGCGAAGTGACGCGCCCGGTCGCGACCCTCAGCATCGACGTGGACCCGGTGGACCTGCACCTGATCGGTTACGGGTACCCCGGCCTGCCTCCCGATCCGCTCGTCTACCTGGCGGCGTTGCCGCGGCTCGCGCAGGCTTTCGCCCGCCACGGGTTGCAGGCCACGTTCTTCTGCGTCGGTCGCGATGCCGAAGCGCATGCCGGCGAGCTGCACGCCCTGGCCCGGGCCGGACACGAGATCGCGAGCCACACCTGGTCGCACCCGATCGGATTCGCGGGGCTGGCGCCCGCGCGGCAGCGGGCCGAGCTCGAGGACTCGCGGCGCGCGCTGTCGGAGGCGTCGGGCGTCGGGGTCGTGGGTTTCCGCGCGCCCAATTTCGACATGCACGCGCGCGTCGTGCCGCGCCTGGCGGCGGCGGGATACCGCTACGACGCCTCGGCCTACCCGAGCCTGCTGCTGCTGCCGGCGCGCGCCGTGCTGGCGCTGAAGAGCGCGGACCCGCTGCGCGTCCTGGCGATGCGGCCGTGGCCGTTCACCTGGAGGCGCCGGCCCTACGACTGGCGCGCCGGCGGCGCGGCGATCCGCGAGTTCCCGGTCGCGATGACGCCCACGCTGCGGCTGCCCGTCTATCACACCATGCGCTGGCTGGCTTCGGAGCGGAGCTTCGAGTCGGCGATCGAGGGTTTCGCCCGCCGCGGCGAGCCGCTCTCGTACGTCCTGCACGCGGTGGACGCGCTCGGGCTCAGCGAGGACCGGGTGGACCCGCGACTGGGCCGTCATCCGGGCATGGAGCGTCCACTCGAGTACAAGCTCGCGCTGCTCGATCGGACGATCGCCGCGATCGCGGCCCGTTTCGAGGTAAGGACTTACGCCTCGCAGCTCGTGTGACGGCCGAAGTCCGCGTCCCGCCCGACCCGTGGCCCGCGGAATGCGACGGACGCTTTCGCGTATGTTCCCGCGCGATCCCGACGCGACGCCCCCCAACCCGCCCGGAGGAATCCATGCTTCGCCGACTCTTTCCGCTCCTTCTGCTCGTGGCGCTTCCACCCGCCGCACGCGCGGCGGGCCCTTCGGTCACCGTCTACTCGAACGACCTCGGCTTCGTGCGCGAGGCGCGGTTGCTGCAGGGCCGCACCGGGCGCGACACCGTCCGACTCGCGGACATCTCCAGCCGTCTCGACTTCTCCTCGCTGCGGCTCGCGCCGGAGTCGGGCCGCGTGACCCGGCTCGCGTACCGCTGGGACACGGCGAGCGGCGACGCGTTCGTCGAGAAGGCGGTCGGCCAGCGGGTGCGCGTCGTCTCGCGCGGTGACCGCATGTCCGAAGGCGTGCTCGTCGCCGCGGACGGAAACTGGCTGGTCCTGCGGGGCGACGACGGCGCCGTCTCGACGCTCGCCCGCTCCGCGGTCGAGGAGGTGCGGCTGACGAAGCCGCCGGCATCGCTGTCGCTGCGTCCGGCGATCGAGGCCGTGCTCGAAGGCGCCCGGGGCCCGGTCGCTTCGGAGCTCAGCTACCTGACCGGGGGGCTCTCGTGGTCCTGCGAGCACCAGCTCGTGCGCACCGGCGAGACGAGCGGCATCTGGTCGGCGCGCGTCCTGGTCGAGAACACGACGGGCCGGTCGTTCGAGGACGCGAAACTCAAGCTGATCGCCGGCGAGCCCGCCCGCGCGAGTGCCCCGCCCATCGCTCCGCAACCGAAGATGATGCGCGCGATGGCGCTGTCCGCGGACGCGGGCGGCGAGGCGGTGCTGAGCGAAGCCGCGTTCGCGGACTACCACCTGTACACGCTGCCGGGAACGACGACGCTGCGCGACCGCGAATCGCAGAGCCTGGTGATGATCGAGCCGCGGGCGGTGAGACTGACGCCCGTCTACCTCTACCGCGGCGGTGACGCGCGCGGCGTGGCGATCCAGCTCGAGCTGCGGAACTCCGCGAAGGAGGGGGTCGGGGCGCCCCTGCCCGCCGGGCGCGTGCGCTGCTTCCAGGCGGACGACGCCGGCGACCTGCAGTTCACCGGCGAGGCGTCCATCGGCCACGAGGCCGTGGACGAAAAGGTAACGCTGCCGGTGGGCTACGCGTTCGATCTGGCCGCCGAGCGCAGGACCACGGCGGACCGGCGGCTGAGCGACCGCGAGCGCGAGTACTCGGTCGAGATCCGGTTGCGCAATCGCAAGACGACGCCGGTGCGCATCGCGGTCGAGGAGTCGGCGGGCGGTGACGTGACGGTGACCGCGCAATCGGCGCCCTCGGAGCGCAAGGACGCGAACACGCTGCGCTGGCAGCTCGACGTCGCCCCCGGCAGGGAGGTCGTGCTCACCTACACGGCGCGCCAGCGCTGGTAGTCGGGGGCGCGGCCGCAGTCGTCCACGTCCCGACGCGGAGCCGGGTCGCCTCGACCCGGCTCCGCGTCGCGCGTAGAGTCCGGGGGCCATGCCCTTCCAGCTCACCGCGCCCTACCCGCCGGGCGGCGACCAGCCCCAGGCCATCGAGGAGCTCGTCGCCGGCCTGCGGGCCGGGCACCGCCACCAGACCCTGCTGGGGGTGACCGGCTCGGGCAAGACCTTCACGATCGCCAATGTCATCGCGCGCTACGGCCGGCCGGCGCTCGTCCTCTCGCACAACAAGACGCTCGCGGCCCAGCTCTACGGCGAGTTCAAGCAGTTCTTTCCCGCGAACGCCGTCGGCTACTTCATCTCGTACTACGACTACTACCAGCCCGAGGCCTACGTCCCGGCGACGAACACGTACATCGCCAAGGACGCGAGCATCAACGACGACATCGACCGCCTGCGGCTGCAGGCGACCTCGATGCTGCTCGAGCGGGACGACGTGGTGATCGTCGCCAGCGTCTCGAGCATCTACGGTCTCGGCACGCCCGACGACTGGAAGGGCATGCGCGTGAACCTGGCCGCGGGCGAACCGCTGCGGCGGCGCGAGCTGCTCGAACAGCTGGTCGCCATCCAGTACACGCGCAACGACGTCGAACCGCGGCGCGGCACGTTCCGCGTTCGCGGCGACGTCGTCGAGGTGCACCCGGCGTACGAGGACCACGCGATCCGCATCGAGCTCGAGGACGACCTCGTCACCCGCATCCGCGCCGTGGACCCGCTGACCGGGAGGAGCGTCCGCTCGATGGACCGGCTGGCGCTCTACCCGGCCAAGCACTTCGTGACCCCCGAGGATCGCCTGCGCGCGGCGCTCGGCTCCATCCGCTCCGAGTTGCGCGAACAGCTCGCGCGGCTGCGCGCCGAGGGCAGGCTGCTCGAGGCGCAGCGCCTGCAGCAGCGCACCGAGTACGACCTCGAGCTGCTGGCCAGCGTCGGCACCTGCCCGGGCGTCGAGAACTACTCCCGTCACCTCGCGGGACGCGCGCCGGGGGAGCGGCCCGGCTGCCTGCTCGATTTCTTTCCCCGCAACGCCCGGGGCGAGCCGGACTTCCTGCTCGTCGTGGACGAGTCCCACGTCACGATTCCGCAGATCGGGGCGATGTACGAGGGCGACCGCTCGCGCAAGACCACGCTCGTGAACTTCGGTTTCCGCCTGCCGAGCGCGCTCGACAACCGGCCGCTGCGTTTTTCCGAGTTCGAGGAGCAGGTCGGGCCCGCGATCTACGTCTCGGCGACGCCCGGCGACTACGAACTGACGAAGAGCGAAGGCGTGTTCGTCGAACAGATCATCCGCCCGACGGGGCTCGTGGACCCGGAGCTGGTGATCAAGCCGGTGGAAGGGCAGGTGGACGACCTGCTCGCCGAGGTGCGCGAACGCGTCGCCCGGCGGGAGCGGGTGCTCGTGACGACGCTCACCAAGCGCATGGCCGAGGATCTCACCGACTACCTCGGCGAGATGGACGTGCGGGTTCGCTACCTGCACAGCGACATCGACGCGCTCGAGCGGGTCGAGATCCTGCGCGGCCTGCGGCTCGCGGATTTCGACGTGCTCGTCGGCATCAACCTGCTGCGCGAGGGACTCGACCTGCCCGAGGTCTCGCTCGTCGCGATCCTCGACGCCGACAAGGAGGGTTTCCTGCGCAGCGAGCGATCGCTGATCCAGACGGCCGGCCGCGCGGCGCGCAACGCAGGCGGCCGGGTGATCTTCTACGCCGACCACGTCACCGATTCGATGGGACGCGCGATCGCCGAGATGAACCGGCGGCGCGAGAAGCAGCTCGCCTACAACCGCGAGCACGGCATCACGCCGCGCACGATCCTCAAGAGCGTGGAGGAGATCCTGCAGGCGACCTCGGTGGCGGACCAGATCGGCAGGGGCGACTCGCGCGAGAAGGCGACCGTCGCGGACGCTCTCGCCGAAGGACCCGAGCAGCTTCTCGCGAGACTCGAGGGCGAGATGCTCGACGCGGCGAAGGCGCTCGAGTTCGAGCGTGCCGCGAGCCTGCGGGACCGCATGGACGAGATTCGCGACACGCTGGCGGTCGCCTCGGGCGCGCCGCGCCCCGAGCGCGCGGCCCGTCCGGTGCGGCAGCCGCGGCGCCGCGCACATCGCTTCGGCGGACCCGAGCAGTAGGGGCGCCCTTCCACCCCCGAGCGGTCCGCGAGAGAGTCGCACGAACCCGACACGCGAGCGCCTGGACCGCGGCGCCCGCATCACCCGGGAGGGACACGATGTCGAAGCCGAATCGGCAGCCGTTGCTGGCGACGCTCGCGGAGCGCTTCGGGCGCAACGCTGGCCGGCACCCGGAGGTCGCCTGGAACAAGGTGCTGGCGGCGCTCGAGGCGAACGCCGCGGCGCTGGACGCGCTGGCCGCCATGGAGTCGAGCGGGGGAGAGCCGGACGTCATCGGCACGGCCGCGGGCCGGCTCCTGTTCTGCGACTGTTCGCCCGAGAGCCCGGCGGGACGCCGCAGCCTGTGCTACGACCGCGACGCGCTCGACGCCCGCAAGGAGCACAAGCCGAAGGGAAGCGCGGTGGAGGCGGCCGCGGCGATCGGAGTCGAGCTGCTCGGCGAGGAGGACTATCGCGGCCTGCAGGAGCTGGGCGAGTTCGATCGCAAGACCTCGAGCTGGATTCGAACGCCGGCCGGGGTGCGTACGCTCGGCGGGGCGCTGTTCTGCGACCGGCGCTTCGGCCGGGTCTTCACGTACCACAACGGCGCGGAGTCCTACTACGCCGCGCGTGGATGGCGCGGACTGCTCCGCGTCTGACCCCGCGCCGGGCGCGCGCCCGCGAGGTCGCGCGTCGCTTCGATGCCGCCCGCCGGGATGCGCGTCCCGGGGCCTGCGGCTATGCTGCCGGCCGAAACGCCCGTCCCGCTCCCGGGGCGGACCGTCCCCGTCCGGAGTGCGCCCGACCGTGCTCGAATCGTTCCTGCCGCTCGTCAAGTTCGCCCTGTCCGAGGACGTCGGCACCGGGGACGTCACGACCCTCAACTCGGTCCCGCCCAACGTCGGCGCGCGGGCCGCCATCGTCGCGAAGGAGCCGGGCGTCGTCTCGGGGCTCGAGATCGCGCAGATGACGTTTCGCGAGGTGGACCCGAGCCTCAAGTTCAAGGCGACCACCCGCGACGGGCAATCGGTCCAGGCCGGGGTCGCGCTCGCGCAGGTCTCCGGCTCGGCCGCCGGGATCATGACCGCCGAGCGCACGGCGCTCAACTTCATGATGCGCATGTGCGGCGTCGCCACGCTCACCCGCCGCTACGTGGAGGCGATCTCGGGCACGGGCGCCAAGATCCTCGACACACGCAAGACCACGCCCGGTCTGCGCTTTCTCGAGAAGTACGCGGTCCGCTGTGGCGGCGGCGAGAACCACCGGCTGGCGCTGTGGGACATGTACCTCGTCAAGGACAACCACATTCGCGCCGCGCGCGGCCTGACCGCGGCGATCGAACTCATCCAGCGGACGCGCCGTGATCTGCTGCTCGAGGTCGAGGTCGAGTCCATGGAGCAGCTCCAGGAGGCCCTCCGGCCCGAAGTGGATCGCATCCTGGTGGACAACCAGTCGCCCGCGGCGGTGCGCCGTGCGGTCGAGGCGGTGGACGCCTGGTTCCGGGCGCACCCGCCCGATCACCCGCGCGTACGCCCGGGCGCGCGCCGCTGGCCCGAGGTCGAGGTGAGCGGCGGTCTCACGCTCGAGACCGTGCGTGCGTACGCGGAGACGGGCGCCGACTGGCTCAGCGTCGGCGCGCTCACGCACTCGGCGCCGGCGCTCAACCTGAGCCTGGAGATCGAGGAAGTTGGCTGACGCCCGCTTCGACCGGGCGGCGTTCTCGGCCGCCCTCGCCACCCGGCGGCTGGCCCGGACGCTGCTCGTGCGCGCCGAGACGGGCTCGACCAACGACGACGCCTTCGACGCCGTGTGCGCGGGGGTGCCCGACGGCGTGACGGTGGTGGCCGACGCGCAGGCGCGCGGCCGCGGCCGCGCCGGCCGCGCGTGGACGCACGCGCCGGGACTCGGCCTGGCGATGTCGTTCGCGCTTCATCCGGGCTGCGACGCACGCCAGGCCGCCGTCGTCCCGCTCGCCGCCGGCCTGGCGGTGGCGCGCGCGGCCGGCGCGCTGGGCGTACGGGCCGCGATCAAGTGGCCGAACGACGTGCTCGCGCGCGGACGCAAGCTGGCCGGGGTGCTGTGCGAGCTGCGGCGCGCGCCCGCGGGCGGCGAGGTGGTCGTGGTGGGCGTCGGCGTCAACGTGCGGCAGCGCGCCGGGGACTTCCCGCCCGAACTGCGCGGCACGGCCACGTCCTTCGCGCTCGAAGGCTCGGACGCTTCCGTCGAGGCCGTCGCGGCGCGCGTCGCGGACGAGTTCGAACCGTTGTGGACGACGCTTCAGGAAGGCGACCGTTCGGAGGTGCTCGACGCCTGGAGCGAACGGGCGGCGTTCTGGGGCGAGACGGTCACGGTGAACGCGCCCGGCGGCGCGATCACCGGCGTGGCGCAGCGCCTCGACTGCGACGGAGCGCTGGTGCTGCGGCTCGAAAGCGGCGTCGAGGCGGTCGTCGTGGCGGGCGACGTCGAGCCGGCGGGCCCGGCGGCGGAGCGCCCGCGATGACGGACAACCCCCATCTCGATCCGCGGCGCGAGCGCGAGTTCAGGCCCGACGACGAGTGGCACGATCCGCGCGTGAGCGGCGACATGCCGTTCCTCGCGCATCTCGAGGAGCTGCGCAAGGTGCTGCAGCAGAGCCTCGCCGCGGTGCTCGCCGGCGCGCTCGGGGGCTGGTGGCTCGCTCCGCGCCTGCTCTCCGATCTCATCCACCGGACCGTCGGGAGCACGGTCGTGATGTCGCCGTTCGAGGCCTTCAACGAGCGGCTCAAGCTGTCGGCGCTGATCGGCGTGGCGCTCGCCCTGCCGATCGTGGCCTGGCGGCTCTGGTCGTTCGTGGTGCCGGGGCTGCTGCGGCAGGAGCGTAAGTGGGTGGTTCCGCTCGCGGCCGGTTCGTGCCTGCTGTTCGGACTCGGCGCCGCCGCCGCGTACCTGTACGTCGTGCCGCTCGTGATCGACGTGCTGAGATCGTTCCTCACCGACGGCATGGTCACGCAGATCCGGCTCTCGCTTCTCCTGGAGTTCTTCTACAACATGGTCGTGGCCTGCGGACTGCTGGCGCAGCTGCCCATGGTGACCATGCTGCTCACCGGGATCGGCCTGGTGACGCCGATGTTCCTGCTGCGGCAGTGGCGCGTCGCGATCGTGGTCATCTTCGTGGTCACCGCGGCGATCACGCCGGGGGACATCGTCAGCGCCCAGCTGGTGATGGGGCTGCCGATGGCGGGTCTTTATTTCGTGAGCGTCGGCTTGTCGTTCTTCGTCGCCCGCCGCAAGGCGGAATCCGAGGCCGCGGTGCTCGGCGATCTCGGGCAAGGAGGCCATCCATGAAGGTGCGTCGCGGCCGCGCGGCGAGGCCCGCGAGCCGTGCAGCGGCGCGGGCGTCGCTGCTCGCGGTGGACGTGGGCAACAGCGAGACCACGGTCGGGCGCTTCGTCGGCCGGGAACTCGCGGGCTTCTGGCGCCTGACGAGCGGCCGGCACACCGCCGACGAACTGCGCTACGTGCTCGAGGCGCTGCTCAAGACGCCGGCGGCCGGCTGGGGTTCGATCGTGTGCTCGGTCGTGCCCGCGCTGACCGTGCCGTGGCGCGAGGCGCTGCGCGCGGTCACCGGCAGGCCGCCCGTCGAGGTGACGGCGGAGGCGACGAAACTGCCCGTGCAGGTTCCCGATCCGGCCTCGGTCGGAGCCGACCGGATCGCCAACGCCTACGCGGTTCGGGCGCTGTACGGGACGCCGGCGATCGTCGTGGACCTCGGCACCGCGACGACGCTCGACTGCGTCTCGAAAGCGGGGGCGTACGTGGGCGGGGTGATCGCGCCGGGAGTGGTCACGGCCTCCGAGGAGTTGTTCCGCCGCGCCGCGCGCCTGGCGCGCGTGGACCTGCGGCGGCCCGAACGCGCGCTCGGCCGGACGACGGAGGAGTGCCTGCGGATCGGCGTGCTGTGGGGCAACGCGGGTCTGGTGGACTCACTGGTGAGGCGCGTGCGCGCCGAACTCGGCGGGCGGCCGAAGGTGGTCGCCACCGGCGGACTCGCCACGGTGCTCGCTCCCGAGTGCGAAACGGTGGACCTGGTGGACGAGACGTTGACCCTGAAAGGCATGAGGCTGCTGTGGGAGGAGCTTGCGTGAAGCACGAACGGAAGAACTCGAGGAAAGGATCCCCGCTCCACCTGCTGACCGCCGCGGTCCTCGCGGCGGCGACGTTCGGCGCGACCGGCGCGGCGAAGAAGCCGGCGTTCCGGCCCGTGCCGCCGACGGCCGTCGCGCGGGACTCGCTGATCCGCCCCGGCGAGACGCGCTTCGCGCACCTGTGGCAGCTCACCTTCGGAGGCCAGAACGCCGAGGCCTACTGGAGCGCCGACGGCACGAAGCTGACGTTCCAGGCCATGGTCGGCGACGCGCGCTGCGACCAGCAATTCGTGTACGACCTCGCCAGCGGAACGGTGAGCCGGATCAGCAACGGCAAGGGCCGCACGACCTGCGGCTACTTCTACGATCACGACCGGCGCATCCTGTTCGCGAGCACGCACGCTTCGGGCGACGACTGCCCGCCGAACCCGGACATGAGCCACGGCTACATCTGGGCGATCTATCCGAGCTACGACATCTGGTCGGTGAAGCCCGACGGCAGCGACCTGAAGCCGCTCGTGCAGCACCCCGGCTACGACGCCGAAGGCACCGTGTCCACGGACGGCCGCTGGCTGGTGTTCACGTCCAAGCGCGACGGCGACGTGGACCTCTACAAGATGCGGCTGGACGGCGGCGGACTGCAGCGGCTCACCGACCGCGTCGGCTACGACGGCGGCGCGTTCTTCTCGCACGACGGCCGGCGCATCGTCTGGCGCACGGACCGCGCGACGGACACGGCGTCGGTGAACCAGTTCCGCCGCCTGCTCGAGATCGACCTCGTCAAGCCGAGCCAGATGGACATCTGGGTGATGAACGCCGACGGCAGCGGGCAGCGCCAGCTCACCGACAAGCCGGGCGCCTCGTTCGCTCCCTACTTCACACCCGACGACCGCCAGATCCTCTACTCCTCGAACTGGGAAAACCCGCGGGGCCGCAACTTCGACCTCTACCTGGTGGACGCCGCGAAGGGCGGCGAGCCCGTGCCGGTCACGCGCGACCCGGACTTCGACGGCTTCCCGATGTTCAGCCCCGACGGCCGCTGGCTCGTCTTCTGTTCGAACCGCGGCGGCAGCGTGCCGGGCGAGACCAACCTCTATCTCGCGGAGTGGAAGCGGTGATTCGCGGCGGGCGCTCCGCGAGGCGATCGCGCGGCGCGCCCGGCTCCCGTCCGGCTCCGCCCGCGGCGGGCGGTCCGGCGCTCGAGACCCCGCTCGCGGCGCTGGTGGCCGCGCTCGCGCTCGCGTGGCGATACCGCGACGCGTTCCGCTTGCCGTTCCTCAACGACGACTACGTGTTCCTCGACGCGACCGCGCACCGCCCGTTCGCGTCGTTGTGGGGGTTCGACCGGCTGTTCTTCCATTGGTGGCGGCCGTGGTCGCGGGAGTGGCACTACTGGCTCCTGCAGCGCCTGGGCGGTCCGAGCGAGCCACTGTTTCACCTCGCGAACCTGCTGTTGGCGTTCCTCGCGCTCGCGCTCTTCCACGATCTCGCGCGTTCGCTGCTCGGCCGTGCCCGCGCCGCGTTCGCGCTCGCGGCGGCGGCCGCCATGTCGGCGTGGGCGCTGCCGCTGCTGTGGTCGGCCGGCTCGCAGGACCTGTGGATGATCGTCTGGTCGCTCGCGGCACTCGCCGCGTGGCGCCGGGGACGCCGCGCGCCGGCGTTCGCGGCCTACGCGCTGGCGCTCGCCAGCAAGGAGACGGCGGCTCCGCTGCCGCTGCTGTTCGTCGCCTGGGACGCGTGGATCGCGCGCCGCGACCCGGTGGTGGCGTTCGCGCGCGCCCTGCCGGCGGCGCTCATCGCCGTGCCGTGGGCGCTCGCCCACCCGCACCTGGGCGGCCGCTGGCTGCGGCATGTCGAGATCGGGCCGGTGCCCGCGTCGCTCCAGCTCTCGGGACCGCTGGCGCTCGGCCGCAGCGCGCTCGCGCTGACGAGCGCGGATGCGCGGCTCGCGCCCGAGGGCGGCTGGGGCGCGGCGCTGCTGGGCGCGCTGCCCGCGGCGCTGCTGCTTTCCGGCCTGGTTCTCGCGGCCGCCGTGTTCGCCGACCGCCGCGAAGCCGCACGCCGCGGGGCGCTGCCGTTCGGCCTCGCGTGGTGCGCGTGCGGCTGGCTGCCGTTGCTGCTGCCCGGCCTCGGCTGGCATGCCTACTACGGACTGTTCGGCGCCCTCGGAGCGTGGCTCGCGATCGCGACGCTGGTGCGGCCGGACGCGCTCGCGGTGGCCGCGATCGCCGTCTTCAGCTTCGCCGCCTCGGCGCGCGACGCGACGCCCTCGGCCGACTGGGGGGACGCGTCCTACCAGCGTCGGGCCGGCGCGCTGCTCGGCACGCTGCGAGGCCGGTTGCTCGCGATCGCGCCGCACCCGGAGCCGCACACGCGCTTCTGGTTCGTGTCGCTGCCGAACAACATCGGTTTCCTGCAGGGGGACGGACCGGCGCTGCGGACCTGGTACGGCGATCCGACGCTGCGCGCCGGATTCTTCAGCGCCTGGCGGCCCGCGCCCGAGGGCGCCCCCGGGAAGGATCGCTTCTTCAAGTGGCGGGAGGGAGCGGGCTGGACCGAACTGGTGCCCGGTCCCGAGAACGCCGCCGCCGCGATGGCCGCGAACCCGCTCTGGGGCGCCGACCACATGGCGCTCGCGCGCACGTTCGCCGACGCGGGGGCGTGGAAGGAGGCGGCGCGGGAGTTCGAGAAGGTCGCCACGGCCCTCCCGCGGGACGCCGAGCCCGCCTACAACGCGGCCGTGAGTCGCGCCAGCCTGGGCGATTCGCTCGCAATGGCGCGCTGGCTGGCGGAGGCCCGGCGCCGGCCGGTGGTGAGCGAACGGCTGCGAGCCGCCGCTCGCGAGGCGGGGCTCACCTACTGGTAGGCGCGAGAGCGGCCTCGCGCGCGGGTTCGAGGCGGCCGATACCCGGGAGGCAGCCGTGCGGCCATGGAGGCCGCCGGACGGGAGGGACGCCCATGCCCAAGCGCGTCCGGTTCGACGACGCCGCTCGCGACGCGCTGTGGCGCGGCGTGGACCAGCTCGCGAGCGCCGTGCGCATCACGCTCGGTCCGCGCGGCCGCAGCGTCGTGCTCACGCACCGGCATGCCGGCCCGACGATCACCCGCGACGGTCTGGCGGTGGCGCAGGAAGTCGAGCTGCCCGATCCGTTCGAGAACATCGGCGTCCAGATGCTGCGTGAAGCGGCGCAGCAGGCGGGGCAGGCGGCGGGCGACGGCACCTCGACCGCGACCGTGCTCGCGCACGCGATGATCGGAGCGGGCATGCGTGCCGTCCACGCCGGCTGCAATCCGGTGGCGCTGAACCGCGGGCTCGACCTCGCCGCCCAGGAAGCGCTGCGGGCGCTGCGGGCGATCGCGCGGCCGGTCGGCGGGCACCACGACCTCGAGCGCGTCGCGCGCATCGCCGCCGGCGACCGCGTGCTCGGCGAGCTGATCGCGCACGCGCTCGAGCGGGTCGGCCGCGCCGGCGTCGTGACCGTCGAGGACGGCCGCGGCACCGACACGACGCTCGACGTGGTCGAGGGGGCGCGCCTCGAGGGCGGCCTGGCGTCGCCCTACTTCATCACCGACACCGAAACGATGGAGGCCTCGCTCGAACATCCGCTGGTCGCGCTGTTCGACGGGGCGCTCGAGCAGGCGGGCGACGTCGTTCCCGCGCTCGAGCACGCCGCCCGCCTGTCGCGGCCGTTGCTGCTGCTGTGCGGCGAGCTGTCGGACGAGGCGCTGGCGGTGATGGTGGTCAACCGGCTGCGGGGCCGCGTGCCGACCGTGGGCGTCAAGCTGCCGGGCATCGCGGCGCACCGGCGGGAGGCGCTGGAGGACGTCGCGCTCCTCACCGGCGGAACGGTCGTGGGCCCGGAAATGGGACGCGCCGCCGCGCACTTCGAGCCGGGCTGGTTCGGACGGGCGCGGCACGCGACCGCGTCGCTCGAGCAGCTCACGCTCCTGCAGGGCGGAGGCCGCAGCGCGGATCTCGCCGGGCGCGTTCTGGCGCTGGACCGCGAACTGGCGGCCTGCCGGCACGAGGGCGAGCGTGCTCGCCTGCGCGCGCGCCTGGTCCGCCTCGGCGGCGGTGTCGCCGTGATCCGCGCCGGCGCGGTGACCGACGTCGAGCGCGCCACGCGTCGCGCGCAACTCGAGGACGCGCTGGCGGCCACGCGCTCGGCGGTCGAGGAGGGCGTGGTGCCGGGAGGCGGCGTGGCGCTGCTGCACGCCGCGCGCGCGGTGCGCCGCCTGGACCTGGGAGCGGCGCGCAACTCCGGGCGCGACGTGCTGCTCGCCGGGCTCGAAGCGCCGGCGCGGCAGATCGGCGAGAACGCGGGCGAGAACGGCGCCGAGTTCCTCGAGCGCCTGCGCGCCGGCGAGGGCGCCTACGGTTACAACGCGCGCTCGGGTCGGTGGGGGGACCTGATCGAGCAGGGCATCGTGGACCCCGCCAAGGTCACGCGCTGCGCGCTGCAGTCGGCGGTGAGCGTCGCGGGGCTCATGCTCACCACGGAGGCGCTGGTGGTGGACGACGGCGCTCCCGCGGGCGACGCCGGCGGCGAAGGCGGCGGCGGGGATCCAGGCGACGACGCGGGCGATGACGCGGCCTGAGCGCCGGCGTCAGAGGACGCAGGAACAACAGCTTGTGGACATGACCTCACACGGATTCGAAGCGCCTACGGTCGCCCGATCGGGCGCCGTGACCCGAACTCGACCGGCGTTTCGAGGAGCCGGCCGTCCGCGAGACGCAGCGGGCCGGCGGCCTCGTGGCGCACCACCGCGAGCGCCGTCCATCCGCCCTCCGGCAATGGCGCGGCACTGGTGAGCACGCCCGCAGGGCCGCCGTTTCCACCGCCTTCCGCCCGCAATCCCTGCGGAGCCGCGGGAGCGGCGCCCTCGCCGGCGAAGCGGACCAGGCGGCGGCGGACGCTGCCGTAGGTGACCAGCCGCTGCAGCGCCTCCTGGCCGGTGTAGCAGCCTTTCGCGAGGTGCACTTCGTGCGCGAGGTTCACCTCGTAGGGATTGAAGTCCGCGGTGATCTCCGCGCCGTGCCGCGGCAGGCCGAGCGCGATGCGCCGGTGTTCCTCCAGCGGCCCGCCCCACTCGACGCCCGCGAGCCGCCAGTCGAAATCCGCTTCGCGGTCCTCGATCGCGACGTCCTCGCGGAAGACGAAGCCGTCCAGGAACGCCGCGAGCGCCTCGCCGCCGGCGTCGCCACGCGCCAGCCAGAGTGCGCCCCCGGGCGCGTGCACGACGTGCACGCGGTGCAGCAGCCGGCCCCGGAAGTCGCAGAACAGCGTCGCGCGCGCCTCCCCCTGAGGCAGGTCGAGCAGGGCGTTCGTCGAGAGGCGGTGGAGCAGGGAGAGCGCGTCGCGGCCCACGAGCCGCAATGCGGTGCGCGATCCGGCGACGGCGGGCATGGTGCGCGTCACGGCCTCAGTGCATCGCCATCTTGGGCTTCGGCGGCAGCGGCGGCAGGTTCGCGGGAGCCCGATGGAGGATGTGCGGCTGGTAGACGTCGAACGTGAACGCCGGACTGCTCGTGTCGTCGTGGCAGCGCCGGCAGGTCGCCTCGGTGAGTTTCGCGGCCGGACGCGTGGCGTCGTGCTGCGTGCCCATGCCGTGGCAGCTCTCGCACTGCACGTTCGCCAGGCGGGGCGCGTCGTCGTCGGTCTGGAACCCGCCCGGCTGGCGGAAGCCGAGCACGTGGCAACGCACGCAGTCCGTGCGGGCTTCGGCGTGCTGTTCGACCAGCGTGGCCCACGCGCGCGCATGCGCGGTCGTCTTCCATTGCGCCAGTTCGGCGCCGTGACAGCGCCCGCAGACTTCGGCGCCGAGGTAGCGGTCGCGCGGTTCGTCGTCGTCGCCGCCCTCGCCCGCGACCGCGCGCAACGCCTCCTGGCGCTCGCGCTGCTTCAGCTCCTCGTTGAAGGCGGTCTCGAAGGTGCGCACGCGCGACAGCATCGCCGGCTCCTCGCGCCGCTCGGGGCCGAGCATCACGGTTTCGGCCCCGACCGCCGTCGCGCGACCCGCGGCATCGAGGGGGATCGTCGCGAGGCCGGCGTACTGGCTCTGCTCGCCGCCGTAGACGACGACCGCGCCGCCCACGCGCCGGCCCTCGGGAAAGAGCGGAATCTTGTGTCCCGCGATGACGAGGGTGATGCCGGGAATCGAGTTGGCCACTTCCTCGGAGTCGATCTTGCCGAGATCCGAGAGCAGCACCACGACCGTGGCGCCCCGCTCCCGCAGCGCCGCGACCGTGCGATACGCCGACTCCAGCGGATCGGCGACACGCAGGGAATCGCGCGAGGGCCCGAGGTCGGCCGAGGGGGCGAGCAGCGCGAAGAAGCCGACCTTCGCGCGCCCGACGGTCTTCAGCAGGAACGGCGGGAACACCGGCCTGCCGGTCGTGGCGTCGAGCAGGTTCGCGCACGTGACGGGGAGCTTCGTGCGCGCGAGACCGGCGCGCAGGAAGCCGAGGCCGTAGCGCAGGTCGCTCTCGCCGACGCCCGCGGCGTCCGTGCCCAGGCTCATCATGGACTCCAGCATGAACACGGCGGCCGCTTCGTAGTCGGCTTCCTCGGGGAAGTAGCCGCCCGTATCCACCACGATCAGGTTGGGGTTCGTGGCGCGCACGCTGTCGGCGAGCGCGGCGCGGCGGGCGAGCCCGCCCTTGGGCGTGTGGCATCCGCACGGGCTGCTCTTGCCCTTGACGTCGGAGGTGGAGAGCACGATGAGCGGCGCGGCGGCGGCCGACGGGCGCGCGAGCGCGTCGGCGGGAGCGGACGGGCGCGGCGACGGGACCGGGCCCGAAGCGGTCGCGGAGGAGGCGCGCACCGGCGGCTCGAGCGCGAACGCGATCAGCAGCGCCGCGCCCAGCAGCGCGATCACGCGTGCGCGCGGTGAGGAAGAGGTCCGGAACGCCGGGGGCGGAGTCATGGCCCGCAAGTGTGGCCGAGCGGCCGCACGGCGCGCAAGCGTTTCGCCCCTCACTTGACGTGGGCGAAACGCCCCGGGCGGCCGCGCTCGCGCGCGCCGCGCGGGCGGTGCTACCTTGCCCGCGATCCTTTCCCTTCCCGACGAGGAGTTGCCCGCGTGCCGCCCGTGATGACCGCCGATGCAATCGCCGAGAAGCTCGCCGCGCTCGTGGACATCCCGAGCGTCACCGGAAACGAGGCCGCGATCGCGGCGTTCGTCGAAAACCGCCTGCGCGAGCGCGGCACCGGCGAGGTCACGCGCTCGGGCAACGGCGTTCTGTGGCGCGCGCCGGCGCGCGGCCGGCCGCTCGTCACGCTGGTCGGCCACCTCGACACCGTGCCGCCGCAGGGCAACGAACGCTCGCGGAGGGAGGGGGACCGGCTGTACGGGCTCGGAACGAGCGACATGAAGGCGGGCGTCGCGGTGATGCAGGCGCTGGTCGAGTCGCTCGACCCGGAGGCGCTGCGCTTCGATCTCGCGTGCGTCTTCTACGACGCCGAGGAAGGCCCGGCGACGGGCAACGGGCTCGGCCGGATGCTGCCCGAGAACCCGTGGCTGAAGGACGCGGCGGCCGCGATCGTCCTCGAGCCGACCGACCTCAACGTCGAAATGGGATGCAACGGCATCCTGAACGTCGAGGTGCGCGTGCCGGGCGTCTCGGCGCATTCGGCGCGACCCTGGCTCGGCCGCAACGCGGTGGGTGAGGGCGCGGCGTGGCTGTCCGAAATCGTGCGCTACCCGGTGACCCCGGTCGAGATCCAGGGCCTCGAGTACCGCCGGACGCTGCAGGTGACGACCGTGCGGGCGGGCCGCGCGCGCAACGTGGTTCCCGACGAGATGGTCGTGAACCTGAACCACCGCTTCACGCCCGACACGACGATCGAGCAGGCGACCGCGGCCCTTCGCCGGCTCGTACCCGAGACCTTCGGTTTCGAGGTCGTGGATGCGGCGGCGCCCGGCCGCGTCGCGCTCGACCAGCCGGTCGTGAGCGAGTTCGTGCGCCGCGCCGGCGCGAAGGTCGCGGGCAAGCAGGGCTGGACCGACGTCGCACGCTTTTCCGCCGCGGGCATTCCCGCCTTCAACTACGGCCCCGGCCTGGCGGAGCTCTGCCACCGTGCCGACGAGCATTGCCCCATCGCGAACCTCGGCGTGGCGTTCGACACGCTCGCCCGGTTCCTGGCCCGGGAGGACTAGATGAGCGCCGCGCCCGCGAGGACCGCCGCCACCCCCGCCCCGCTGCACCCGCTGCTGACCGGTGGCGGGGAGTACCCGTTCGTGAAGCTCGAACGCCGGCGCCGCGAGCTTCAGCCGGCGAATCTGACGACCATCAACTTCGGCATGGGCGACCCTCGCGAGGAGACGCCGTCGTTCATCCGCGAGGCGATGATCGCGCACGTGCCGGCCGTCTCCAGCTATCCGGCGACGACCGGACGGCCGGATCTGCGCGCCGCCTGCGCCCGGTGGCTCGCGCGGCGCTACGGCGTGAGCGCGGACCCGGAAGTCCACGTGCTGCCGGCGAACGGGCTCAAGGAGGCGGTCTTCAATCTTGCGTTCGCGTTCGTGGACCCCGCCGCCGCGAAGCGCACCGTGGTGATCCCGACGCCGGCGTATCCGGTCTACGAAGCGGGCGCGCGGTTCGCGGGGGCGGAGGTGCACTTCACGCCGCTGCGCTCGCAGGACGGCTGGAGGTTCAATCCCGCGAACGTACCCGCCGAGGTCTGGCGGCGCACGGCCCTGCTGTGGCTCAACTCGCCGCACAACCCGACCGGCTCCGTGCTCACGCGCGAAGAGGGCGCGGCGATCGTCACACTCGCGCGCCGGCACGGCTTCTGGGTGGCGAGCGACGAGGCCTACGGGGACCTCTACTTCGAAGCCGGCCCGCCGCCCACGCTGCTCGAGCATGGATTCGAGAACGTCCTCGCCCTGTACACGCTCAGCAAGCGCAGCGCGATGACCGGCTATCGCTCCGGCTTCCTCGCCGGCGATCCGCGGGCGATGGACGCGCTGCGCCGGTTCCGCCCCAACGTCGGCGCGGCCACCCCCGACTTCATCCAGGACGCGGCGATCGCGGCGTGGAACGACGACGCGCACACCGGCGAGCAGCGCGCGAAGTACGCGGCCAAGCGCGAGCTGTTCGTCTCCGAGTTCGCGCGCCGCGGCTGGCGGACGGAAGCGAGCGAGGCCACCTTCTACCTGTGGATGCGCGTGCCGGGGGGCGACGACGAGGCCTTTTGCGAATCGTTGCTCGCGCGCGGCATCGTCGTCACACCGGGTTCCTATCTCGGCGCGGGCGGGGAGGGTTTCGTGCGCTGGGCGCTGGTCCCGACGCTCGCCCGGTGCCACGAGGCGATCGAGCGCATGCGGGCGCTGCCGTGAGCGGTGCCGCGAAGGCGACGGGCGGGGTCTCCGGAGTCCCGCTCGACCGCTGGCAGGACACCGTCGCGCGCGGCTGGGCCGGAGAACTGACGCTCGACTCGGCCGAGTTGCGCGGCGCGGTCGAAGGCACGATCGCGGCGCTGGACGCCGGCGACGTTCGCGTCGCCTCGCCACCGGTCGCGCCCGGCGACGAGTGGACGACGCACGCCTGGATCAAGCAGGCGATCCTCCTTTACTTCCGCCTGCGCGTCTCCGAGCCGCTGCATGCGGGCGACCTCGAGTTCTTCGACAAGCTGCCCATCAAGCGGAACCTGGAGGGCGCCGGCGTGCGGGTGGTGCCGCCGGGAGTCGCCCGTTACGGAAGCTTCCTCGAGCGCGGCGTCATCCTCATGCCGGGTTACGTCAACATCGGCGCCCGCGTGGGCGAGGGCACGATGGTGGACACGTGGGCCACCGTCGGCTCGTGCGCGCAGGTGGGCGCTCGCGTACACCTCTCCGGCGGCGTCGGCCTCGGCGGCGTGCTCGAGCCTCCGCAGGCGGCGCCGGTGGTGATCGAGGACGACGCATTCATCGGCTCGCGGGCGATCGTCGTCGAGGGCGTGCGCGTGCGGGCCGGCGCGGTGCTCGGCGCCGGCGTCGTGCTGACCGCCTCGACCCCGATCGTGGACGTGCGTGGCGGCGAGCCGGTGGAACTGCGCGGCGTCGTGCCGGAGCGCGCGGTGGTGATTCCGGGAAGCCGTCCGCGGCAGTTTCCGGCCGGCGCCTACGGCACCCCGTGCGCGCTGGTGATCGGCACCCGCCACGAGGGAACGGACCGCAAGACGAGCCTGAACGAAGCGCTGCGAGAGTTCGGCGTTCCGGTCTGACGTCATGCCGCGCCGCGAACGGACGGGTGAGACGCGCCGGGACGGGGCTCCGGGCACTTCCTACGCACGCATCTATCGCGTCGTCCGGCGCATCCCGCGAGGCCAGGTGGCGACCTACGGGCAGGTGGCGGATCTGGCCGGCATGCACGGCTCGGCGCGGCTGGTCGGCTACGCGCTGCACGCCTCGAGGGACCGCGACGGACTGCCCTGGCACCGCGTGCTTGCGGCGGGGGGCAGGCTGTCGCTGATCAAGCTCGACCCGCACGCGGCGATGACCCAGCGGATCCGGCTCGAACACGAGGGGGTTCGCTTCACCGCGCGGGGGACTGTGGACATGGTCGCGTTCCAGTGGAGGCAGGGGCGTCGGCATCCCTCCGGGCGGCGCATCCGGGCGCACTGAGGCCGCGGGCGACGGCGGGATCACGACCACGCGCGCGTCCAGGCGCGCCCGGCCGCGTGCCCGAGTCGCCGGGAAGCGCCGCGGCCTCGCCGCGGCCCTTGACCCTGCTCCGAGCGCGCTCCTATCCTCGCCGCGCGAATCGCGCACGGCGGAGGTCCGCGGCGCTCATCCTTTTCGGAGGCAAGGTCTTGGCGACCATCCGGCTCGAAGGGCTGTCGGTGTTCGGGCACCACGGCGCCCGCCCCTACGAAAAGGAGGCGGGGCAGCGTCTCGAGGTGGACCTCGTCCTCGAACCGCTCAGCGCCGCCTCGGAGACGAGCGACCGCCTTTCGGACACCATTGACTACGACCTGCTGTACCAGCAGGTCCGCGAAGTCGTCGAGGGCAGGAGCTTCCACCTGCTCGAAACGCTGGCCCGCACCACGGCGGACTCGATCCTCGAGAAGTTTCCGATCCGCAGCGCCACCGTACGGATCTCGAAGCAGAACCTCGGCTGGACGACGGGCGGGCGGGCGGTGATCGAGGTGACGCGGGAGAAGGCGCGATGAGGGCGTTCCTCGGCCTGGGCTCGAACCTCGGCGACCGCGAGGGCGCCATTCGCGCGGCGCTCGAGGCGATCGCCGACCTGCCCGAGACCGACCTGATCCGCGTCTCGTCGCTCTACGACACCGAACCGGCGGGCGACGTGGACCAGCCCAACTTCCTCAACGCGGCGGCGCTGGTGGACACCGAGCTGACCGCACGCCAGCTGCTCTGGAACCTGATGCTGGTCGAGAAGCGCCTCGGCCGTGTGCGCACCCAGCACTGGGGGCCGCGCACGATCGACCTCGACCTGCTGCTCTACGGCGAGGAGATCCTCGAGGAGCCGGACCTGCGGGTGCCGCACCCGGAGATCCTTCGTCGCTCGTTCGTGCTCGTGCCGCTCATCGAGCTCGAACCGCGCCTCGTCCACCCGGGAACGGGCGAGACCCTGGCGGCGCACCTGAACCGGCTGGGGGCCCGACCGCTCGTCAAGCGGGGAACGCTCCACTGGAAATGATTCCAGCTTCGGGACTCGTGGGGCGCGCGTGAGCGAGAATCGTTATCTTGTCATCGAAGGCGTCATCGGCGCGGGCAAGACCAGCCTCGCGCGCATGCTGACCGAACGGTTGCAGGCGAAACTGGTGCTCGAGGAGGTCGAGGAGAACCCGTTCCTCAAGGACTTCTACCGCGATCGGCTGCGTTATGCGTTCCAGACGCAGATGCACTTCCTGTTCAGCCGGTATCAGCAGCAGCGCGATCTGCGACAGACGGACCTGTTCAGCGAGAAGCTCGTTTCGGACTACCTGTTCCAGAAGGACCGCATCTTCGCCAGCCTGAATCTGGCCGGACGCGAGATGCAGCTGTACGAACGCCTCGTGGGCTGGCTCGAGATGGACGTGGTCAAGCCGGACATCGTCGTCTACCTGCAGGCGACGACCGACACGCTCATGGAACGGATCCGCAAGCGCGACCGGCCGTTCGAGCGCGAGATGCAGCGCGAATACATCGGTCAGTTGAACGACGCGTACACCCACTATTTCTTCCACTACGCGGAGACGCCGCTGCTGGTCGTGGACACCAACGCCATCGATTTCGTGAACCAGCCGGACGACTACGAGGACCTGGTGAAGCGCATCCTGTCGCACCGGCAGGGGACGCTCTACTACCGGCCGATCGAGAAGGGACGGACGTCATGAGCGGGGAACCGACCGCGGGCGCCGCCGCGAAGCGGCGGGCGAAGATCACGGCACCGGCGATCGTCGAGATGAAGCGTCGCGGCGAGGTGGTGACGGTGGTGACGGCGTACGACTACCCGATCGCCCGGCTCGCCGACGAGGCGGGCGTCGAGATTCTGCTGGTCGGTGATTCCGTGGGCACGGTGATGCTGGGATACGAGAGCACGCTGCCGGTGACCATGGACGACATGCTCCACCACGTGAAGGCGGTGACGCGGGCACGGCCGTCGGCCCTGGTGGTCGGCGACATGCCGTTCATGAGCTACCAGGCCTCGGTCGAGCAGGCCGTGATCAACGCCGGCCGGCTCGTGCAGGAGGGCGGCGCGGACGCGATCAAGCTGGAGGGCGGCGAGCGCGTCGCCGAGGCGGTGCGGCGAATCACCGACGCGGGCATCCCGGTGATGGGCCATCTCGGCCTCACGCCGCAGTCGGTGCTGGCCTTCGGCGGTTACAAGGTGCAGGCGCGCGGCGAGGCCGACCAGGAACGGCTCGTGCGCGAGGCGCAGCAACTCGAGGCGAGCGGCTGCTTCGCGATCGTCCTCGAGGGCATTCCGGCCAAGCTCGGCACGTCGGTCTCCCGCGCGCTGCAGGTGCCGACGATCGGCATCGGCGCCGGGGTGGGCTGCGACGGGCAGGTGCTGGTGACGCACGACATGCTGGGCCTCTACTTCGGGCGGCAGGCGAAGTTCGTGCGCCGCTACGCCGAGATCGGCGACGCCGTCCGCGACGCCTACGGCCGCTACGTGGCCGACGTGAAGGCGCGCCGCTTTCCGGGCGAGGCGGAGTCCTACTGAGCATGGCGACTCGTTCCCGGCGCGTGGCGGCGGGCCGTCGCACCGCGATGCGCCAGGTCGTCACGGTTGCCGAGTTGCGCGCCGCGCGCGCGGTGTTCGGCCGGCGCGGCGAGTCGGTCGCGTTCGTGCCGACCATGGGCGCCATCCACGAGGGCCACCTCTCGCTCGTGGCGCTCGCAAGGCGGGCGGCGGACCGCGTCGTGGCGAGCATCTTCGTCAACCCGCTCCAGTT
Organism: Candidatus Eisenbacteria bacterium; assembly: GCA_020847735.1. NCBI lineage: Bacteria > Candidatus Eiseniibacteriota > Candidatus Eiseniibacteriota bacterium. The sequence goes on along the minus strand of JADLBL010000026.1, from coordinate 52,722 downwards.
CGGGCCGGGCGAGGACTACCGGCGCTACCCGCGGCCGCTGCGGCGCGATCGCGCCCGGTTCGCCGCGGCCGGCGTGGACCTGCTCTGGGAACCGCGCGTCGAGGACGTGTACCCGCCCGGCGACCGCACGCGCGTGCAGGTGCGGGAGCTGACGGCCACGCTCGAGGGCGCCTCGCGCCCCGGACATTTCGACGGCGTGACCACCGTGGTCGCGCGCCTGCTGCACGCCGTGCAGCCCGAGCAGTTGTGGCTCGGCCAGAAGGACGCCCAGCAGGCGGTCGTGCTGGAACGCATGATCGCCGACCTGCTGGTGCCGACCCGCGTGCGGCGGGGTCCGACGATTCGCGAGCCCGACGGTCTGGCGCGTTCGTCACGAAACGCCTACCTCGGTGCGCGCGAACGCCAGCAGGCGGTGGCGCTGTCGCAGGGCCTTTCGTCGGCGCGCGTGCTTCTCGGTCGCGGCGAACGCTCGGCGGCACGGCTGGCGGCGGCCATCCGACTCGAATGGTCCGGTTACCCGCTGGTGCGCGAGGATTACGTCGCGGTCGTGGACGCCGGCACCCTGCAACCGGTCCGCACGGTGAACGGCCGGGTGCTGGTGGCCGTGGCGGCGCGTATCGGCCGGACACGCTTGATCGACAACTTCGAATGGAGCCCCCGATGAGCCGTTTCTCGCACCCCGGAACCGTCGCGCTGGTGCTGGCGGCCGGCATGGGCAAGCGCATGAACAGCGACCTCGCCAAGGTGCTGCATCCGATGGCGGGCCGGCCGCTGCTGGCGCACGTCGTCGCGACGCTCGACGAGCTGGGCGTGGCGCGCAAGGTGGTGGTGATCGGACACCAGCGCGAAGCCGTGCGCGCGGCGTTCGCCGGCCGCGCGGACCTCGAGTGGGCGGTGCAGGCCGAGCAGCGCGGCACCGGGCACGCCTGCCGGATGGCCGCGCCGGCGCTCGCCGGATTCACCGGTACGTTGCTCGTCGTGTGCGGCGACACGCCGCTGCTCACCGCGGAGACGCTGCACGCCTTGCTCGGGCGCCATGCGGAGTCGGGAGCGTCCGTGACCGTGCTCAGCATGCGCCTGCCGGATCCCACGGGCTACGGACGCATCGTCCGAACCCCCGACGGCGCCGGCATCGAGCGCATCGTCGAGGAAAAGGACGCCAGCGCCGCCGAGCGCGCGCTGGACGAGGTCAACTCGGGCATCTACGCGTTTCGCTACGGCTCGCTCGCCGGCGTGCTGAACGGGCTGACGGCCGAGAACTCGCAGGGCGAGTACTACCTGACCGACACGGTCGCGCTGCTACGCGCCCGCGGCGAGCGGGCCGCCGTCGTCTGCGCGCCGGACGCGCGCGAGCTGCTGGGGATCAACACCGTGGCGCAACTCGCCGAAGCCGAAGCCGTGTACTTCGCGATGCGGGAGGGACGCTGATGCCGGCGCGGCGAAGCCACACGGCCGCGCTCGACCGCCTGTGGGCGCCGTGGCGGATGGGTTACCTGCGCAGCGCCGACCGGCCGTCGGGCTGCCTGTTCTGCCGGGTCGCGAAGGGCCGTGCCGACGCGCGCGACCTGGTCGTCGCGCGGAATCGCCACGCGCTGCTGCTCCTCAACCGCTACCCGTACAACCCCGCGCACCTGATGGTCGCCGTGAAGCGGCACGCGGCGCGCTTCACCGAGCTGTCCGCGGACGAACGCGTGGACCTGCTCGAGCTGGCGGCGCTCGCCGAACGCGTGCTGGCGGCCGAATACCGGCCGCACGGGGTCAACTACGGCCTCAACGTCGGCCGCGTCGCGGGCGCGGGCTTCCCCGGGCACCTGCACCTGCACCTCGTGCCGCGCTGGGACGGCGACACGAACTTCATGCCGGTCGTGGGCGGGACCAAGGTGCTGCCGGAGTCGCTGGCCCACACCTGGCGGCGCCTGCGCGCCGCGGTCGCGGCCGACGGCCGGAAGCCGTCGGCGAAGGCGCGTCGCCGTGGCGCGTAGGCGCGGCGGATCCGGCGGACCGCTCGTCTGGGCGCTCGCGCTGGTCGTGCTCGCGCTCGCCGGCTCGTGGGCGTGGACGCGCTTCGGCGGCCTGCGCGCGGCCCGGCCCTTTTCGAAGAGCGCGCGAGTCGTTCGCGTGCAGGTCCTGAACGGCTCCGGAGAGGCCGGCATCGGCGGGCGGGTGGCGTCCTTCCTGCGCGAAGGCGGCTACCAGGTCGTGGACGTGCGGAACGCCGACCGCCCGGACTACTTCTCCTCCCTGGTGGTGGCCCGCCGGAGCGACCTTTCCACCGCGCGCGAAGTGGCGCATTATCTCGGCGGGCCACCGCTCATCCGACAGGTCTGGGACTCGGACCTCGCCGACGTGAGCGTGATCATCGGCAGCGACCGGAGCCGGTTGCGGATCGAGCCCTGAGCGGTTCACAGACGGAGGGACGGAAGTGTTCAACTTCGGTGGCGGGGAAATGCTGATCGTGCTGCTGATCGTGCTGCTGCTCTTCGGGCCGAGTCAGCTTCCGAAGATGGCGCGCGGTTTCGGGCAGGCGATCCGCGAGTTCAAGAAGGCGCAGCGCGAGATCACCGACGAGATCCAGCGCGAGGAGCCGCCCGCGGACGCGTCGAAGGCGAACGAGAAGAAATCGGGCGGCTGAGCGCCCGCCCGCTGACGAATCGGCGCGGCCCCGGGCACCCCGGAGCCGCGCCGATGTGTGTTTCGCCCGCGCCCGCGCGGGGACGGCTCAATCGTTCAGGAAGGCCCGGCGGTTGTCCTCGATCTTCGCGCGTTCGCGCAGCATCGTCAGATAGCCGTCGAAAAAGGTGCGCTGGCGGCGTTGCAGGATCTCGGTCGTCAGCTGGCCCTTGATCTGGTCGTTGAACGTCGAGTCGGGCGCGGTGGTGATGTTTTCCAGCCGCCCGAAGTACCAGCCTCCCAGCGAATGGAAGGGTCCGACGACCTGTCCGGGCCTGGCCGCCCAGAGCGCGCCCTGCAGGTCGGGCGCGACCATCACGCGCGGGTCGGGCTGCTGGCGCGTCATCTGGATCGTCTGCGCGGAAAGCCCCGTCGCCTGCGCGGCCTGCTCGAGCGTCTGACCGGACTTGAGCGCCTGCTCGATCCGATCCGCACGCGGCTTGACGGCGTTCACGCGGTGTTCGACGTCGGCGATCTGCTTGAGCTGGTCGCCGATCTCCGCCCGCGTCGGCGGCCCGGGCGGGTGCTGGAGCGCGACCTGGGCGATCAGGAACACGTCGCCGGTGCTGAACACCGGGCTCACGGCGCCCTGCTTGTTGGTGAGGCCCCAGTCGGCGGCCTCGGGTGCCACGTACAGCTGCGGCGGCAGGTTGTTCTGGTCGAAGGCCGGCGTCTTCTCGGTGGACAGCCCCTTCTCGGTGGCGGCCTTGGCGAGCCCCACCTGTTCGGCCCTCCGGACGATGGCCTCCGCCTTCTCGTACTGTTCGCGCAGCGACTCCGGGGACGGCCGCAGCTTGATCGCGATCTGGGCCAGCTTGAAGGCGCCGGCCGGAGCGTTGCGCGCCACCGAATCGCGCGCCGGGTCGAGCACCTTGAAGATCAGAACCTGGCCGCCCTCGCGAAACGGGGGCAGGATCCCGCCGGGCTTGAGGGCGGCGATCTGTGGACCGACCGCACCCATTTCCGACGGCTGGAGGAAGCGATCGATCACGCCACCGCTGGCGGCGTTCGCGCCCTCGGAGTTGTCGCGCGCGAGGGTGTTCCAGTCCTCGCCGGCGATCGCGCGGTCGTAGATGCCCTTCGCGCGTTCGGTCGCGTCCCGGACCTCGTCGGGGCTGTACTGGATCGGGATCGCGAGCAGCTCGAGCTGCGTCCGCGCGGGCGTGGCGAGGCGCGTGCGGTAGCGCTCGTAGACCTTCTGCATCTCGGCCTCCGAGTTTCCGGCCGAGCCGGTGTCGGCCGGCGGAACCTGGACGATGACCGCGGTCAGCCGGTCGTAGCGGTCGTGCCAGGCCTCGCGCAGTTCCCCGTCGGAGAGCTTGAGCGAGGACATGAGCCGTTCCTGGAGCCGGCGAACGGGCAGTTCCTCGCGCATCTGCTCCTCGAACGGCGACCAGTCAATGTTGGGGTTGCCGAGTGCCGCCGCGTACTTCTGGGGATCGAACTTGCCGTTCGTCTGGAAGGCCTCGGCCGTGTACAGGGCCGCGGGCGGAGTCGTGCGCATGCCGACGATCACGTCGTTGTCCGTGACCTTGATGCCCGCCTGCTTCGCCTGCTGCGCGAACAGGATCTCGTTGACCAGCGTGCGCCAGGCGCGCTGCTGCACCGACTTGAGGTCCCGGTCGGTCGGGTCGGTGTTGTACTGCTGCCGGTAGGCCTGGATCGCGGAGTTCTGCGCTCCCTGCCACATCTGGGCGGTCACCTTCTCGCCGTTGACCTCGCCGTACGACCCCGACTGGCGGGCGGCCGAGCGGGAGTCGCTTCCCATGCTGCCGAAGAAGCTGAAGCCGATGAGGAAGGTGAAGACGGTGGCGACCGTGATGACCAGCCAGATGATCTTCGTGCGCTTGTTGCCTGCGCGCAGGTGATGCAGCATTCGGCGACTCCGGAATGGGGCCCGCGGTGCTTCGAGTGGGGTGGGAACAGTGGGCGGGGAGTCTAGCAGCCGGTGCGCGCCGGGCACAACGCGGCGCCACGCCTTGCGGCGCCGCGAGTCCCGGCCCAGTTTGGCGTTTCGTGACGCGGGGTGCTGTGCTACCTCTTGTCCCACGTCCACAACGCCGAGGGATCGGCCCCGCCGCCGAGCGCGCCCGGAGGGGAGCGCGGGAGCGGACGTCCGCCTCGCACCGCCAAGGATCGCACCGTGCGCACCGACGTCGTCCACCGTCCCGCGGAAGGCGGAACGGACGTCCGCGAGATGGCCCTGCCGGCCACCGTGCTGGACACGCTCGAGCAGGGCGTCGTGGCGCTGGACCGCGAGCGGAAGGTGGTCTACGCGAACCGCCACCTCGAGGACCTGCTGAGCGTCGAGCCCGGAGCGCTGCTCGGCCTGCCGGGCAATCGCGTTTTTCCGGGCGCCGAGGCCCGCTGGCTCAAGGGCTCGACCCGCGAGGCGCGGGATTTCCGGATCGAGACCGAGGGACGGGAGATCACGCTCAAGGCGGAGTCGCTGCCCATGCGCGACGAGGACGGCGAACTGACCGGCTCGGTCATCCTCGCCGAGGCGATCTACGAGAGCGAGGACGGCGAGTTCCAGAAGAAGATCGACCGGCTGGTCTCGCTCGGCGAGCTGTCGGCCTACGTCGCGCACGAGATCCGCAATCCGCTCACGGGCATCCGCACCACCATCCAGTTCGTCGCCTCGAAGCTGAAGCCGCGCGACGCGCGGCGCGAAGACCTCGACGACGTCATCAAGGAGCTGGATCGCATCGAGCAGATCATCACCGGCCTGCTGCTGTTCGCGCGCCCGCCGCAGGCGCGGCCCCAGCCGTGCGACCTTCACCAGGTGCTCGAGCGCACGCTCGACCTCATGTCGGCGCAGCTCGCGGACCTGCAGGTGGCGGTGATCCGAGAGTTCATGGAGGGACTGCCGCTGGTCGAGGTGGATCCCGACCTGATGCAGCAGGTGTTCCTCAACCTGTGCATCAACGCCGCGCAGGCCATGCCCGAAGGAGGCACGCTGACCATCGCCACCGGCGTGCGACGCTATCGCACGCGCCGGTCGCTCGTGGACGTCTCGATCCGCGACACGGGCGTGGGGATTCCCCGCGATCTGATGGAGAAGATCTTCGACCCGTTCTTCACCACGCGCTCGATGGGCACCGGACTCGGCCTGCCGATCTCGGTGCAGATCGTCCGTGACACCGGAGGCGTGGTGACGGCCAGGAACAACCCGGGAGGAGGCGCGACGCTGCGCGTTTCCCTGCCGCTGCCGGCCGAGCCGCCCGGCAAGACGGAGGAGTGACGCCGTGAAGACCTCCGTGCTGGTCGTGGACGACGAACTCCTGATCCGCAAGTCGCTCGGCAAGGTCCTGCGCGCGCGCGGTTACGCCGTGGAGGTCGCGAGCACCGGAGCCGAGGGCCTCGAGAAGGTGGGCGAGGTCCGGCCGCAGGTGATGATCCTCGACATGCGCCTGCCCGACACGGACGGGCTGTCGGTGCTGCGCCGCGCGCGCCAGCTCGATCCGCTGCTCCAGATCATCATCATCACCGCCTACGGTGACGTGCAGACCGCGGTGGACGCCATGAAGCACGGCGCCTGCGACTTCGTGCGGAAGCCCTACGAGCTGGAGGACATCGTGCTGGCCGTGGAGTCCGCCGGCCGGAACTTCCGGCAGGCGACCGAGCTCGATCTCTACCGCCGGCGCGCCTGGCAGCACTACTCCGGCGAGGAGATCATCGGGCAGTCGGCCGCGATGCGCGAAGTGCGCGCCCTGATCGACAAGGTCGTCCGCAGCAAGGCGACCTCGGTCCTGATTTCGGGCGAGAGCGGGACGGGCAAGGAACTGGTGGCGCGCGCGGTGCACTACCGAAGCGACCGCGCCCAGGCGCCGCTGATGGAGGTGAACTGCTCCTCCTTCCAGGAGGCGCTGCTCGAGAACGAACTGTTCGGCCACGAGAAGGGCGCCTTCACCGACGCCTCCGACACCAAGAAGGGGCTCGTCGAGCTGTGCGACGGCGGTACGCTCTTTCTCGACGAGGTGGCCGACATGCCGCTGCCCACGCAGGCCAAGCTCCTGCGATTCATCGATCATCGGAACTTCAAGCGGGTCGGCGGCGCGCACGACATCTCGGTGGACATCCGCATCGTCGCGGCCACTAACAAGAGCGTCGAGGAGGAAGTGCGGGCCGGGCGGTTTCGCGGCGACCTCTACTTCCGGCTCAAGGTCGTGTCCATCACCCTGCCGCCGCTGCGCGAGCGGGGCGAGGACGTGCTGATGCTGGCGCGGCACTTCATGCGGGAGTTCTCGCGCAAGTTCCAGAAATCGTTCGACGACTTCACGCCCGAGGCCCGCCGCGTGCTGCTCGAATACCCCTGGCCGGGCAATGTCCGCGAGCTGCGCAACCTGATCGAACGCGTCGTCCTGCTCGAGGAGGGCCAGCAGATCGACTCGGAGCACTTCCCGCCGGAGCTGCTCGGACGCCGCACCGCGCCGGCGAGCACCGCGGTTGCGGCGGTGCGGGACGTGCTCGGGCTGCCGACGCTCGCGCAGATCGAAGCGGATCACATCAGCGAGGTGCTGCGCATGACCTCCGGCAACAAGAGCCGGGCGGCGCGCATCCTGGGCATCTCCCGACAGGGGCTGATCGAGAAACTGCGACGGCTTCGCATCGAGGAGGCCAGGACTGTCAAGTAACTGGACGGACGCAACAAACTGGACACCACCGCGCATCTCGTGTGCAGACAACGAGATGCGTTTCGTTTTCGGCGTAAGAAGCTAGTTTATTGACACTTAGAAGATTTCAAGTTCGGCGATCGCACGCCGCATCAGTCCGCATCCCAGGCCAGCATGAGTCGCTAAAGCCATTGTTCAATGGGTATTACGTCATGCCGCCAGTTCGGCCACCAGCGACTGGCACGGGCCGTGCTGGAGCACTCGGGCGAGACGCGACCGCTCGGATTCGTCCGCGTCGCCATCACGGTAGTCCGCAGAGCACGAACGAATCGAGTGAATGCGGAGGAGGTGATCCCCGAATGGCTGCCAAGAAGAAGGCTGCGAAGAAGAAGGCCACGAAGAAGAAGGCCGCGAAGAAGAAGTAACCGGTTGTCTGGACCTGGCACGTCCTGAAGGGCGCGTCGGCTTGATCGCCGGCCGCCCTTCAACTTTGAACGCCCCTACGGGCGCGCATTGAACCGGGGGCTCCGAGTCAAGGCAGGCCGTCCCCTCCGGTTCGCGCGGTGCGGTTACCGGCACGGATGCCGGAGCCGCCCGCATCCTGCTCCGGCGGCCGGCCCTGTGGCGCGTGCTATCGTCCGCGCTCCCTCCCATGAAAGATCCCGCCCTCGAGCCCGTCCGCCTGCTCCGCATCCGCGGCGCCCGCCAGCACAACCTTCGCGACTTTGATCTCGACCTTCCGCGCGGCGAGTTGACGGTCATCACGGGTGTCTCCGGCTCGGGCAAGTCCTCGCTCGCCTTCGACACCCTTTACGCGGAAGGCCAGCGCCGTTACGTCGAGTCCGTCTCGGCGTACGCCAAGCAGTTCCTCGAACGCCTGCCGCGCCCCGACGTGGACGCGATCCACGGCCTCACGCCCGCCGTCAGCATCCAGCAGGTCGCTCCCGCGCGCAGCGCCCGCTCGACCGTCGGCACGGCGACCGAAGTCCACGATTACCTGCGCCTGCTCTACGCCCGGATCGGCACGGTCCACTGCGCCCACTGCGGCCACCCGGTGCTCGCCGACTCGCCGCAGTCCGTTGCCCGCGAAGCGGCCGGCCGGCCGGAGGGCGAATGGCTGCACGTGTTCGCGCCCGTGGCGCTTTCCGCCAGGCTCGCGTGGGCCGAGCAGGCCGGGCACCTGCTTCGGGCGGGCTACACGCGCGCGCGCATCGCGGGCGATCTGGTCGAACTGGACCCGCTCCCGAAGCTGCGCCGCGGCACGAAGTCGCTCGAGATCCTGGTGGACCGCTTCCGCTGGAGGCCGGAGGAAGCGCAGCGCCTGGTCGAGGCCTGCGAGCAGGCGTTCCGCCGGGGCGAGGGACGCCTGCTGCTCCAACTCGGCGGAGCGGAGCCCGTCGCGCGGAGCGAGCGCTGGGAATGCGCGAACTGTTCCCGGCCGGCGGTGCAGCCCGAGCCCGCGCTGTTCTCGTTCAACAGCCCGCTGGGCGTCTGTCCGGAATGCCGTGGCTTCGGCGACGTGCTGACCTTCGCGCCGGAGCTGATCGTGCCCGACGCATCGAAGTCCCTGAAGGCCGGCGCGCTCGATCCCTGGGCGAAATCCTGGCGCGCCACGATGTGGCCGAAGTTGCAGAAGCTCTCGGCCGAACGCGGGGTTCCGCTCGAGGTGCCGTGGCGGAAGCTGTCCGAGGAGCATCGCCACCTGCTGCTCCACGGTGACCGGACGTTTCGCGGCGTCCTCCCGTTTCTCGAGCGGCTGCAGCAGAAGTCGTACAAGGCCGGGAATCGCTTCGTGGTCCGTCGCTACCAGAGCCCGCGGCGGTGCGGCGCCTGCGGCGGCGCCCGGCTGCGGCCCGAGGCCCTGCAGGTGAAGCTCGGCGGGCTCTCGATCGCGCAGTTGTGCGCGCACTCGATCTCGGCCGCCGCCGGTTTCCTCGATCAGCTCGATCTGTCCGAGACTCAGCGCACCATCGCCGGCACCGCGCTGGCCGAAGTGCGGTCGCGCCTGCGATTCCTGCTCCGCGTGGACCTGGGCTACCTGACGCTCGATCGCCTCACGCGAACGCTTTCGGGAGGCGAAGCGCAGCGGATCGAGCTCGCGAACGCGCTGGGCGCGAACCTCGCCGACACGCTCTACGTGCTCGACGAGCCGACCGTGGGGCTGCACCCGCGCGACACCGAACGGCTGATCGGCATCCTGCGCGAGCTGGCCGCGCGGGGGAACACGCTGGTCGTGGTCGAGCACGAACCGATGGTGATCCGCGCGGCGTCTTATCTGGTCGAGCTGGGGCCCGGGGCGGGCGAGAACGGAGGCCGGCTGCTCTACGCCGGTCCGGCCGCGGATGCCAGCGCCGCCGCCGGATCGGACACCGCGCGCTGGCTGGCCGGGGAGAAACGCGTCGTGCGCCCGCGCGCGCCCGGGGAGCCGCGGACGTTCCTGACCGTCGAAGGGGCGGGGGAACACAACCTCAAGGGCGTGACGGCGCGCTTTCCGATCGGCCGCGTGACGGCCGTGACGGGCGTCTCGGGCTCCGGCAAGAGCAGCCTGGTCGAGGACGTGCTCTACCGTGCCGCGCTGCGGGCGCTCGAGGGCCGCGAGGACGCGCCCGTCGGAGCGCACCGGGCGCTCAAGGGGCTCGAACACCTGCGGCGGGTGGTGCTGGTGGACCAGTCGCCGATCGGCCGGACGCCGCGCTCGTGCCCGGTCACCTACATGGGCGCCTACGCCGCGTTGCGCGAGCTGTTCGCCCGCCAGCCGGCCGCCCGCCAGCACGGCTGGAAGGAGGGCGCGTTTTCCTTCAACAGCGCGGGCGGGCGCTGCGAGAACTGCGAGGGCGCCGGACGGGTCGAGGTCGAGATGTACTTTCTCGCCGATCTGTCCGTGCCGTGCGAAGTGTGCGGCGGTTCGCGCTTCAAGCCCGAGGTGCTCGAGGTGCGTTACCGCGGCGCGAGCATCAAGGACGCGCTCGACATGACGGTGGACCAGGCCTTCCACCACTTCGCGAGCGAACCGAAGTTCACCCGCGGCCTGCACATCCTGCGGCGGGTCGGGCTCGGTTATTTGCGGCTCGGGCAGGGCGCGAACACGCTGTCGGGGGGGGAGGCGCAGCGGCTGAAGATCGCGCGCGAGCTCTCGGCGCGCGGCACGGGACCGTGCCTGTACGTGCTCGACGAGCCGACCGTGGGGCTGCACTGGGCCGACATCCAGCTGCTGCTGGAGGTGCTCGACGACCTGGCCGGACGCGGCGACACGGTCGTGCTCGTGGAGCACAACCTCGACGTCATCCGCTGCTGCGACTGGGTCGTGGACCTGGGACCCGGCGGCGGGGACGGCGGCGGCGAACTGGTCGCCGAAGGTCCGCCCGAGCGCATCGCGGCAAGCGGGCGTTCGCACACCGGGCGGTGGCTGCTCGAATCGCTCGAGCCGGCGCCGCGCTGAGCGCCGTGCCCCCCGCGCGGGCCACTCCCGCGCGGGACGACGCTCCGGAAGGGGTTCCGCGTTCAGCGACGGCTGCGGGCCGCCTTCACCTTCGTGGTGCCGCCCGCGTAGTGCGGAAAGTCGGTGTCGTGCCCGAGCACGGTGCCGTGCGCGTAGTTGCCGCCCTCGTGGGCGGAGTAGTGACACGCCTGGCAGAGAATCACGCAGTTGCGCTCGGAGTTCGTTCCGCCCAGCCGAACCGGGGTCAGGTGGTGCGCCTGGCCGCTCTCGCCGAAGCGGTGATCGAGGCGGCCGTCCTCACCCAGCCAGGTGATCGGCGTGCCGCACGACGCGCACTGGTTCGCCTGTCGGGCGAGCGCGCTCTCCATGGTGCCTCGCGAGAACTCGTTCGGTCGCTTCATCTGCGGGCCTCCTCGGAAACAGGGGATCGTCGAACGGGCGGCGGGCCTTCAGCCCGCGTCGCCCTGCGGCGGAGCAGCTGACAACTCGTCCGGCAGCGCACGGTCGGCCGCGGCGACCGCGATTTCGTTCGGGCCCAGCACGTCGCCCTCGACGACGACGCCGCGCAGCAGCGCCAGCGGCACCATCTCGAAGTAGACGTTGCGCGGCTTCACGCCCGCGGGCGCAGCATCCCACAACTCCGCGGGCGGCATCTCGGCGATCGCCAGCGCGGGCGTCGCGGCGGGAATGAGCTTGCGCCGGGTCGCGATCGCGTGGACCGGCACGCCGTGCTCGCGGGCGGCGAGCGCCGCCACGAACGAACCGACCTTGTTGAGCACGCCGTGCTCGGTGACCGCGTCGGCGCCGAGCCAGACGGCCGCGGCCTGCTGCACGAGCATCGGCAGGGCGGCGTCCGCGACCAGCCAGACCGGGATGTCGTCCGCCGCCAGCGCCGCCGCCATGGCGCGGCCCTCGAGCTTCGGGCGGCTCTCGGCGAGGATCACCCGCGGCGCCCGGCCGCCGCGGCGAAGCTCGCGCAGCGCCTCGAGCACGAGGCCGCTCATGGAAAGCGTCGCGATCCAGGGACCGGGCTGCGAAACCAGCGCCGCCGCCGTGCGCGCCGAGGCTTTCGCCGCCGCGGCCAGGTCGCCGCGCTCGCTCGCGCAACTCGCGGCGAGGTGGGCGCGCAGGTCGGCCGCGCCGTCCTCGCGCGCGAGGCCGGCGTCCGCCACCGACAGCGCGCGCGCGGCCAGCTGGTGGACCAGCGCCATGCTCGGCTGGGCCGCCTGCGCCGCGCGCAGCCACGGCAGCAGCGCCGCCCGCAGGGCCGGGGCCGACGGGGAGCGGTCCACGGCGACCCAGCGCTCGAGCGCGTCGAGGAAGCCGGCGGCGACCGAGGTGGAGCCGTCGTTGCGGTTGCCGGCGAAGGCCACGGCTACTTTTGGAACAGCAGCTTCAGCCACTGGACCGTGGTCTGCCGGCCGAGCTCGCCGAAGGCCTCGGTCAGCGGAATGCCCTTGGGACAGACCTCGACGCAGTTCTGCGAGTTGCCGCAGTCCACGAGGCCGCCGCGGCCCATGATCTGGTCCAGGCGCTCGCGGGCGCTCAGCCGGCCGGTCGGGTGGGCGTTGAACAGTCGCACCTGCGCGAGCGGCGCCGGCCCCATGAACTCGGAGCGGCCGTTGAACTGCGGGCACGCCTCCATGCAGCATCCGCACGTCATGCAGCGCGAAAAGACGTAGTTGGCTTCCGCCTCCTCGGCGGACATGCGCGGCCCCGGGCCGAGGTCGTAGGTTCCGTCGATCGGGATCCACGCGTGCACCCGCTTGAGCGAATCGAACATCGGCTGCCGGTCCACCTGCAGGTCGCGCACGACCGGAAACTTGGTCATCGGCTCCAGCGTGATCGGGCCCTCGGGCAGGTTGTCCACCAGCGCCGTGCACGACTGCCGAACCCGGCCGTTCACGAGCATGGTGCACGAGCCGCACACCTCCTCGAGGCAGGACGACTCCCAGTGCACCGGCGTGGTCGTGCGGCCCTGCCGCGTCACGGGGTTCTTGCGGATCTCCATGAGGCACGAGATCACGTTCATGCTCGGCTGCCACGGCACGGAGAACTCCTCCCAGCGCGGGGCCGCGGTGGGCGAGTCCTGCCGGCGGATGCGGAGTTCGATGGACTGTCGGGGCATCTCGCGCGTCTCCTCTAGTCGTACTTCCGCTCGACCGGTGCGCAGAGCGAAACGTCCACCGGTTCGTAGTGGAGCTGGGGCCCGTCGGGCGTGAAGGTCGCGATGGTGGACTTGAGCCAGTGGGCGTCGTCCCGCTTCGGGAACTCGGGCTTGAAGTGGGCTCCGCGGGTCTCGTCGCGGGCCAGGGCGCCGAGCGTCACGACGCGCGCCAGGTGCAGCATGTTCCAGAGCTGATTCATGAACGCCAGCGGGGCGTTCGCCCACTGGCCGTTGTCCAGCACGCTCGCCTTGTGCCAGCGGTCCATCAGCTCGAGGATCTTCGCGTCGGTGGCGCGCAGCTTCGAGTTCTCGCGCACGATCGTGACGTTCTCGAGCATGACCCGGCCCAGTTCCTCGTGGAGGCGGTAGGGATTCTCGGGCCCCTCGCGGCGCGCCAGGTCGGCGAAGCGGGCGGTCCATTTCGCCTCGGCGGCCTCGAACAGCGACGCGGGCGCCTCGCTGCCGGCCTTCGCCTGGCCGTGGGCGTAGGCGACCGCCGCGGGACCCCCGACCTGTCCGGCGTACACGCACGACAGCAGCGAGTTCGCGCCGAGCCGGTTGGCTCCATGGTACTGGTAGTCCACCTCGCCGATGGCGTACAGCCCCGGCACGCTGGTCATCTGGTTCTTCGGACTGCCGAGATCGAGGAAGCCGTCGGCCGTGCGTTCGTAGTCCGCCCACAGGCCGCCCATCGAATAGTGGACGGCGGGGAAGATCTTCATGGGCACGTCGCACGGGTCGTCGCCGGTGAACTTCTCGTAGATCTCGAGAATGCCCTCGAGCTTGTGCTTGAGCGTCGCGCGCGGGATGTGCGTGAGGTCGAGGTAGACGCACAGCTTGCCGTCCACGCCGAGGCCCAGGTTGACGCACACGTCGTGGATCTCGCGGCTCGCGACGTCGCGCGGCACGAGGTTGCCGTAGTGCGGATAGCGTTCCTCGAGGAAGTACCAGCGGTCCGCCTCGGGAATCTGCTTCGCGGCGCGCGCGTCGCCCTTCGTGCGCGGCACCCAGATCCGGCCGCCTTCGCCGCGGGCGGATTCGCTCATCAGGCGCAGCTTGTCCGCGCCGGGAATGGCGGTCGGGTGGATCTGGATGAACTCGCCGTTGCCGTACCGGGCGCCTTCCATGTAGGCCGTGGCGGCGGCCGAGCCCGAGTTGATGATGCTGTTGGTGGACTTGCCGAACAGCAGGCCCGGCCCGCCGGTCGCGAGGATCACCGCGTCGGCGCGGAACGCGCGTGTCTTCATGGTCCGCAGATCGAGCGCGACGAGCCCGACGCAGCGGCCCGCGGAGTCGCGCACCGTGCCGACGAACTCCGAGCCTTCGTGCTTGCTGACGCGGCCCGCCACCTCGTGGCGGCGAACCTGCTCGTCCAGCGCGTACAGGAGCTGCTGCCCGGTGGTGGCCCCCGCGAACGCCGTGCGGTTGTAGAGCGTGCCGCCGAAGCGGCGGAAGTCCAGCAGCCCCTCGGGCGTCCGGTTGAAGGGGACGCCCATGCGGTCGAACAGGTAGATGATGCCGGGCGCCGCGTAGCACATGCCCTTGATCGGCGGCTGGTGGGCGAGGAAGTCGCCGCCGCGGCAGGTGTCCACGAAATGGATCTCGGGGCTGTCGTTCTCGCCCTTGACGTTGACCGCGCCGTTGATGCCGCCCTGCGCGCACACGGAATGCGACCGCTTCACGGGCACGATCGAGAACAGTTCGACGTGTCCGCCGGCCTCGGCGATGCGGATCGTCGCCATGAGGCCCGCGAGGCCGCCGCCGACGACGGCGATGCGCGGCGCGGCCATCAGCGCGTTCCTCCATCCATCACGACCGCGTGGTCCTGCCCGTGCGGCTTGGTGATCCAGTCGGGATACAGCCCGCGCCCCGTGAAGGCGAGCAGCGAGTTGAGCGCGACGAGCGCGAGGACCACGGCGAACGCGAGCCCCAGGCGGGCGACCCGAAGTTGCGCCTTGCGGCTGGTCACGAATCCCCAGTGGATCGCGAAGCCGAAAAGGCCGTTGCCGAAGTGCCAGCACGCCGAGAGGATGCCGACGACCATGAACCAGAACATCGCCGGAGAGGAGAGTTGCTTGCGCATGAAGTCGTAGGGGCTCGGCGATTGGAGGTACGCCGGGTCGAAGCGCGTCTGGAACGTGTGGAAGATGATGTAGAAGATCAGCACGACGCCGGTGACGCGCTGCATCGTGTACATCCAGTTCGTCGCGTACCCGTAGCGCTCGAGGTTCGGCTTCGAGGTCGTGGCGATGAACACGCCCAGGACCATGTGCAGCAGGATCGGCAGCCAGATGCCGAACGCCTCGACCGCGCCGACGTAGGGGATGCGGGCCAGGTCGGCGGCGGCCCGATCGAACGCGGCGGCTCCCTGCAGGGCCATCGAGTTCGTGTAGAAGTGCTCGAGCAGGAAGACGCCGATCGGGAACACCCCGGTCAGCGAGTGCAGCCGCTTGAGGACGAAGTACGTGCGGTCGGAGACCTTCATGGCCGTGCCTTTCGCTGGGAGGCTCGCGGACCGCGCCGTCGCGGCCCAACGCGGCACGATAGAACACCTGGGCGGGACGGGCCAAATCCGTTTCGGCCGCAATCCGTTAGCGCGATTCGAGCCTTCCGCGCGGCGGGCCGCGCGTGCTACCTTGGCCCGCCATCCGGCCGCATCCCACGGCTTCCCGAACGGCCACGCCGGCACGCCCGTCCGCGCCGGCAGGCGCCCCGGGGGCGGGGCCCCGAAGTACGCCGCGTCCGGCGCGCAGAACGCTCCGCCCGAGGAGAGCCCGAGTCCGATGAGCACGAGCCTGACCGAGATCATCGAGCACCAGCTGCTGCCGAAGGTCTCGAAGCCGAACCGCTACCTGGGCAACGCGCTTCAGGATTCACCGAAGCCGCTGGCCTCGGTGGAGGTCGGCGTGCTGCTCGCGTTTCCGGACGCCTACGAGATCGGGCTCTCGAACCTCGGCATCCGCATCCTCCACCACATCGTGAACGGGCGCGCCGACGCCGCCGCCGAGATGACGTTCGCGCCGTGGCCGGACGCCGCCGCCGAGATGCAGCGCATGGGAATCCCGCTGTTCTCCAACGACAGCCACACGCCGGCGGCCGATTTCGACATCATCGGCTTCTCGCTGCAGTACGAGCTGCAGTACACGAACGTGCTGATGATGCTCGAGCTGGCCGGCCTGCCGTTGCGCACCCTCGCGCGGGACGAGCGCCACCCGCTGATCATCGCCGGCGGCGCGCAGGCCTTCAGCCCCGAGCCCATGGCGGAGTTCGTGGACGCGTTCGTGATCGGCGACGGCGAGGAGGTGATCCACGCCGTCGTGGACGCGGTGAAGCAGGCGAAGCGGGAACGCCTGCCGCGGCGCGCGCTTCTGCGCCGCCTCGCGCACGTGCCCGGCGTCTACGTGCCCTCCGGGTACGTCACCGAGGCGAGCGACGAGGGCTGGCTCGTCCCGCGCGCGCTACCCGGATTTCCGGACCGGGTGAGCTCCGTGTACACGCGCGAGCTCAAGCCGGAGTACTACCCGCCGATGCCGCTCCTGCCGGTCGGCGAGATCACCCACGACCGGCTCTCGGTCGAGGTCATGCGCGGCTGCACGCGCGGCTGCCGGTTCTGCCAGGCCGGAATGATCAACCGCCCGGTGCGCGAGAAGCCCGCGCAGCGCGTGGTCGAGGAAGTGCTGCGCGGATTGCAGGGGACGGGGCTCGAGGAAGTCTCGCTCATCTCGCTGTCCACCACCGATCACACCCAGATCGTCGAGCAGGTGAACGCGCTCGCCGACCTGCTCTGCCCGACGCGCGTGCAGCTCTCGCTGCCCTCGACGCGGCCGGACAACGTGCCCGCCGACGTGGCCACGCGCATCGCCGCGCAGAAGAAGGGCAGCATCACGCTCGCCCCGGAGGCGGGCAGCCAGCGCATGCGCGACGTCATCAACAAGAACCACTCCGAGGAGGAACTCCTGAACTCGGTCCGGACGGCGGCCCGCGAAGGCTACACGGGCGCCAAGCTGTACTTCATGTGCGGCCTGCCGACCGAGACGGACGACGACCTGCGCGCCATCCTCGAACTGGGCCATCGTGCGTGGCAGGCCGCCCGCGACGCCGGCAACCGGGCGTTCCGGATCACGGTCAGCGTCTCGCCTCTCGTCCCCAAGCCGCACACGCCGTTCGCGTGGGCGGAGCAGGTCGGGACGCGCGAGTTGCGCCGCCGCCTCGGCGTGCTTCGCGAAGCGGTGAAGGGCAGGCCGATTTCCCTGAAGTACCGCGACGCCGAAACCAGCCTGCTCGAAGGCGTTTTCACGCGCGGCGACCGCCGCCTGTGCGCCGTCGTCGAGGAGGCCTACCGGCGCGGCTGCCGGTTCGACGCGTGGTCGGAACACCTGCGCTTCGACACCTGGCTCGCGGTGTTCGCCGAGCACGGCATGGATCCGGAGCGCTGGCTGATCGGGCGTTCGACGGATCTCGACCAGCCGTGGGACTCGGTGCAGTCCCCGGTGACGAGGAAGTTCCTGGTCCGCGAGAAACTGCGCGCGGACCGGGCCGGGGTGACCGACGACTGCCGGCTCGAGGACGTCTGCTTCTCGTGCGGCGTCGTCGAGTGTCCGCAGCGCCCGTGGGTCCGCACGCCCCACGCGACGCTGGATCTGGGGGCGGCGCTCGCGTCGCTGCCGGCGCCGGCGTTCGGCCGGCGGGGGCGGCGCGCACCCGCCACCGCGGGGGGCGTGGCGACGGCCACGCGCTTCCGCATCCGGTTCGAGAAGGGCGCGGCGATGCGCTTCCTCTCGCACCTCGACCTCATGCGTACCTGGGAGCGGGCTCTTCGCCGCTCCGAGTTGCCGCTCGCTTTCACCCAGGGGCATCACCCGCACCTCAAGATGTCGTTCGGGCCGCCGCTGCCGCTGGGATTTCGTTCGCGGGCCGAAGTCTTCGATCTGGAGTTCGGCCGGCCGCCGGGCGTCGACCTCGCCGAGAGGCTGGGCGCCGTGCTGCCGGATGGACTCCGGGTCCGGGACTTCCGGCCCATTCTCTTCAAGACCCCTTCGTTGATGAGCCAGCTGGAAGGCGCGAGCTATCGCGTCCGATTCCCCCGCCCGTTCGTGGAGCAGACCGGTGACTCGCCGGCGCAACTCCTCGCGACGCTGCGGACGCGGACGGACGAACTGCTCGCGCGCGACAGCCTCGTGGTCCGGCGCGTCAGCGAGGACAAGGTACGCGAATTCGACGCCCGGCCCTCGCTGGCGGCGCTGCGAGTGGGCGACGACGAAGCTCCGGCCGTCCTGGACCTGCACCTGCGATTCACGGTGCGAGCCCAGGCCCGGCCCGACGACGTCGTCGGCCTGCTGTTCCCGGATCTCGATCCCCGCACCGTGGACGTGGAGCGCACGGAGCTGTGGGTGGAGCGCGGGAGCGATCGGCTCGACCCGATGCAGTTGCTGTCGTCGCCCTAGCCGGACGTTCGCGTCCCACGGAAGGACGCCCCGTGAAGCAGCGCATCATCATCAACGCGGACGCGTACGAGACGCGCGTCGCGATCCTCGAGCACGACGAGCTGGCGGAGCTGTTCGTCGAGCGCGCCGAGCAGCGCCGGAACGTCGGCGACGTCTACAAGGGCCGGGTCAACGCGGTCCTGCCGGGCATGCAGTCGGCCTTCGTGGATCTCGGACTGCCCAAGACCGGCTTCCTGCACGCCTCCGACCTGGCCGAGTCCCTGAGCGGACTCGAGGACCTTTCGGACGCGGACGAGACGACCGGCGACCGGCACAAGCGCCGCCGCGCGCCGATCCCCAAGATCGAGGACCACCTCAAGAAGGGGCAGGAGGTCCTGGTGCAGATCACCAAGGAGTCCATCGGCACGAAAGGCCCGCGCGTGACCCAGCAGCTCAGCCTGCCCGGCCGTTTCTGCGTGCTCATGCCGGGCGTGGACCACGTCGGGGTCTCGCGGCGCATCGAGGAGCGGGCCGAGCGCCAGCGCATCAAGGCCATCATCCACGACCTCAAGCCCCCGGGCGTCGGCCTCATCGCCAGGACCGCGGGCGAGGGCAAGGGCGACGCGGAGTACGCCGCCGACATCAAGCACCTCACGCGACTCTGGCAGCGGATCGAGAAGAAGGCCGGCGGGTCGCGCGCGCCCGCGCTGGTGCACCGCGAGCTCGAGATGACGGCGAGCCTGATTCGTGACCTGTTCACGGACGACGTCGAGGAGGTGTTCATCGACGACCGGGCTTCGTTCACCGAGATCGAGCGCTACCTGAAGGCCGTCTCGCCCGAACTCGCCGATCGCGTCCGGCACTACAAGGGCAAGGAGCCGATTTTCGACGCGTTCGGGATCGAGTCGCAGATCGAGAAGACCTTCGAGCGCAAGGTGTGGCTCAAGAAGGGCGGCTACATCTGCATTGACCACGCCGAGGCGCTGGTCGCGGTGGACGTCAACACCGGGCGATTCACCGGCAAGAAGAACCAGGAAGAGACGATCTTCCGCACCAACATGGAAGCGGCGGTCGAGGTGCCGCGCCAGCTGCGGCTGCGCGACATCGGCGGCATCATCGTCGTGGACTTCATTGACATGGAGAACGACTCGAACAAGCGCGCCGTGCTCGACACGCTGCGCAGCGAGCTGCGCAAGGACCGCGCGCGCACCAAGGCGTTCGCCGTGAGCGAGCTCGGCCTGGTCGAGATGACCCGCCAGCGCGAGCGCTCGAGCCTGCTGCACTACTACACGGAGGACTGCCCGACCTGCGGCGGGCTCGGCAAGGTGCCGAGCAGCGAGACGATGCTGGTCAAGCTCGAGCGTGCGATGCGCCGGGTGATGGCCATGGGCGGCAACCGCCGCATCACCGTCAAGGTCGCGCCCGACGTCGCGCTGTACTTCGTCGAGCAGGAGGCGCGACGGTTCTCGGAGCTCGAGAAGCGCTTCAGGATCGCGATTGACCTGAAGGACGATCCGCAGCTCAAGCGCGGCGAGATGAAGCTCTTCAGCGAGAAGAAGCAGGACCTGACGAAGCAGGTCGTCGGGGCCGTGCCGGGGACGTAGCCGGGAAACGCGTCCCGGCGCCGGCGCGAGCGGCGCCGGGGACGCGGGCGGCGCGCAGCGCCCTGGCGGCCGGCGCGGGCTACGGCCGGATCACGCGGAAGCTGAGCGGGCGCTGCAGCCGTTCGAAGCCGCTGCGCGAGGGGTACGGCATGTCGGCGATCACGCGTTCGAGCGCGCGGATGCGGTTGAGCTCGTCGATGCCGGCGCGGTTGGCCGGCGGACCGTCCACGACCAGCACCAGCCGCAGCGGCAGACGCAGGTAGTTCCAGGCCTCGGCGGCCGATCGCGTCGGCGGGTAACCGGGGAGGACGACGATCAGGTCGGCGCCCTCGGGCAGGAGCGCCTGCGCGAGCGGCTGCAGCGCCTCGTAGCCCGCCGGCCATTCGCTGAGCGCGACGACCACGTGCTGGACCGAGGTCAGGCTCATGAGGTCGCCGAGGTCCCGCACCGAGGGCAGCCGGCCGAAGACGACCGACGTGCCGAAGCCGGGGTCGTTCGTGTCCAGCAGCAGGGGGAGCGCCGTGAGCGGCGGAAGGGCCTCGGTCCCGGCGGGCGCGGTCGCCGCGCGCTCGTCGGTCGCGACGACATGGCGGAGCGTGTCGTAGGCCGCCGCCGGGGCCGGCTGCACGTGCCCGCGACCAGTCGCCGGCGCGTCGTCGGCGGCCCCGGTGAGAGGCGCGGCGGCGAGAAGGGTCAGGCAGGCGAGGAGCCGAAGCGCCGAAGGTCCTGCGGCCGCTCGGGTGGTCCGGCGCACCGGAATAGCGTTCATCGGCTGGGTCCTCCGTCGGTTCGGGTGAACGGGCCGCAGTTTGACATCGCTTTGCGCCGCATGCTACAAACTCCCGTTCCGCAACCACCCTGCCGGCCCGTCCAGTCCGGCGGGCGCCACGGTGTGCCGGCATCCCGCCGGCGCGTCGCCGCGCGGGAGTATCCCGCGGCTTTCATGGAGAGTTACGCGATCATGTACGCGATCGTCGACATCAACGGTGTCCAGCAGAAGGTCACGCCGGACGAGGTGCTGAACGTGCCGCTCATGCCCGGCGAGCCGGGCTCGAAGGTCACCTTCGACCGCGTGCTGCTCGTCGGCGACGGCGAGAAGATCTCCCTCGGCCAGCCCACGGTGAAGGGCGCGAAGGTCGCGGTCGAGATCCTCGAACACCTGCGCGGACCCAAGCTCAAGATCTTCAAGTTCAAGCGTCGCCGCGAATACCGCCGCCGCAAGGGGCACCGCGACGAACTCACGCGAATCCGCGTCACCGCCATTTCGGCGTAAGCACGAGGTCGTTCCATGGCTCACAAAAAAGGTCAGTCCAGCACCAAGAACGGCCGCGAGTCCCACGCGCAAAGACTCGGCGTGAAGAAGTTCGGCGGCGAGCTCGTGCGCACGGGCATGATTCTCGTCCGCCAGCGCGGCACCGTCATGCACCCGGGCACCAACGTCGGGCTCGGCAGGGACGACACGCTGTTCGCGCTCGCGGACGGTAAGGTGCACTTCACGCGCTTCGGCAAGACGCGCAAGAAGGTTCATGTGCTGCCGGTGCCGGCCGAGGCCCACTAGCTCTTCGCATCGCAGGATCCCCGCCGCCATCGGTCGCAAACGACCGTGGCGGCGTTTCGGTTTCAGTCGATCGCCAACCGGAGGTCTTCCGTGAAGAACAAGGTCGCCGTCATCGGCGCGGGTAACGTGGGAGCGAGCGCGGCACTGTTCGTGGCCGAGCGCGGGCTCGCCGACGTGGTGCTCATTGACCGTCCGGAGATGGACGGCATGCCGCAGGGCAAGGCCCTCGACATGCAGCAGGCCGCGACGCTGTGGCACAAGGGCGGCACGATCACCGGGGCGACGGACCTCGCGGCCGTGAAGGGCGCGAACGTCGTCATCATGACGGCCGGCTTCCCGCGCAAGCCCGGCATGTCGCGCAGCGACCTGCTCAAGGCGAACGCCGAGATCATCGTGCCCGCGGCGCAGGCCGTGAAGCAGCACGCGCCCGACGCCTACGTGGTCGTGGTGACGAACCCGCTCGACGTGATGGCGTGGCTGTTCTGGAAGACCACGGGCTTCCCCAAGCACCGCGTCGTCGGCATGGCCGGCATCCTGGACTCGGCCCGCTTCCGCGCGTTCCTCGCGATGGAACTGGGCGTCTCCGGCACCGACGTCCAGGCGATGGTGCTCGGCGGCCACGGCGACTCGATGGTGCCGCTGCCCAAGTACACGACCGTCGGCGGCATCAGCGTGTCGGATCTGGTCCCGGCCGACCGCCTGGCCTCGATCATCGAGCGCACGCGCAATGGCGGCGCCGAGATCGTGAAGCTGCTCAAGACGGGCTCGGCTTACTACGCGCCGGCGATGAGTGCGGTCGAGATGGCCGAGGCCATTCTGACCGACCAGAAGCGCCTGGTCCCGTGCAGCGTGCTGCTCGAGGGCGAGTACGGGCTGAACAACCTGTTCATCGGCGTCCCCGTGATGCTCGGCGGCAAGGGCGTGGAGAAGATCGTGCCCCTGCAGCTCGACGCCGCGGAGCTGGCCGCGCTGACCAAGTCGGCCAGGGACGTGAGCGAGATGATCGCCGAGCTGGAGGGCGCCGCGAAGGCGGGCTGAGCCAGCCTCAGGCTTGGCAGGGAAGTGCAACGCCCGCGGAACGAATGTTCCGCGGGCGTTCGCGTGGGTGGGCTCGTCCGAATGCCGTTTGCGACACGT
The DNA here is from genome assembly GCA_020847735.1 of Candidatus Eisenbacteria bacterium. NCBI lineage: Bacteria > Candidatus Eiseniibacteriota > Candidatus Eiseniibacteriota bacterium. The sequence continues at coordinate 30,108 of JADLBL010000026.1, read as the reverse complement.
CATCGTCGTCGGCACTTCGTCTTGCGAAGTCGCAGCCAGCCCCGTCGTCGGGCATCGAAGTCGCGCAAGCCGGATGACGCCGGCAGGGCAGCGCACGAATTCCCCCAGCCCGAACGCAGGGTGGATCGAGGTGTCCGAGGGTGGAGTTCCCCCGTTTGGGTGGACAGATGAGGACCGCGGGTGATCTGTAGCCGCGGGAAGTGTCCTCCCCGGGCTCAGGCCGTGGTCGCCGGAGCCTCGAGCACTTTCACCCAGTTCGGTCGCTCGTAGGCATCGCGGAATCCCATCCGCCGCAGGTTGTGCGTCGAGGGATTCGGCTTCTCGGGTGTGTCGGCGGCGGTTTCGACCACGCACCAGCGGCAACCGAATTCGCGCGCGGCCTCGAGTCTCGCCGCGATGGTGGCGCTCTGCGCGCCGCGGCCGCGTAACGCCGCCCGGGTCGCGGCGTAGCCGAACCAGGCCGCGTCGCCCTGCGCGTGCAGGCCGCCGACACCGGCCAGCGCGTCGCCGTCGAACGCTCCGAAGAACCGCCAGCCCGGCCGGCCGACCAGCCGCGCGTTCCACACGGCGATGGCCGGGGGATGTTTGAACGCCTCGGCGTTCACACGGCCGAACTCCTCCGCGTGCGGGCCCCCGAGCTCGGCGACGCGCAGATCGGTGCGCGCCTGCGGCACGTCGCCAACCTCGCGCACGAGCCGGATCCAGTGGTTGTGCCGGTAGAAGCCCCGCTCACCGAGTCGTTCCGCGAGATCGGCGGGCTCGGCGCCCGGGGCGAGCGGAACCATGAAGCGCTTCGCGCCGAGGTCGCGGAATCGCGCCTCGGCGGCGTCGAGCGCGTCCAGGTCCGCGGGTTGCGTCACGCCCAGCCCGATCACGCGGTTGAAGGCGAGCACGTCCGCGGCCGCCAGATGCACGAGCAGCGTGCCGTTCGCTCGCTGGCATCCGACGCGCGCCTCGCTCGCGAAGTCGGCCGGGACGGCGCGAAACGCCGACTCGGTCGCATCCATTTCGCCGAGCTCGGCGGCGCGGACGAGCTCGGGCGAAAGCGTCACCGGCCCGGAACCGGCTCGCCGCGGAGCATCGCCAGCAGCACGGGGTAGGAGCGATCGATCCGGGCGCCGACCTGCACCGGGTCCACCATGTCGTGCTCGACCGAGTCGCTGTACGCGAACGTGTGCTCGCGCACGTGAGCGCCGGCCGCGCGGAAGCGCTCCGCGAGCCGGTGTGGCGGGTCGTTGCTCACGGCGTGGTCGTACCCCGTCGTGACCACCGCGAACTCGCGCGTGCGCGGGGCGTGCTTCGCCAGGTCGCGCATCACCTCCTCGCCCAGCCGGTACGTCTCGCCCATCGCGCGCGTCGAGAAGCGCGGGTAGCACTGCACGGGCCCGCCGAGGTTCTCCTTCGCCTTGTCGTCCCACCAGACGAACTGGTTGGGGAGGTTGAGTGCGGTCCGCGTCAGGATGGGCGCGATCCAACCGGGCTTCCAGGGCGGCGCGAACGCGGGCGCGATCGCCACGACGCGGTCCAGCCCTTCCAGGTTCACCGCGGCCCACGAGGCGGCGACGCCGGTCGTCGAGAGCCCGCACACGATGAGCGTGTCGCCCAGGCCGCGCGCGATGCCCGCGCATTCCGACACGAGCGCGACGGTCTCCTCGGCTCGAACGTTGGCGAGGTCGGTCGTCATGCGGTTCGCGAGGCCGTGGTGGTCCATCCGCGGCACCAGCACGTTGTCGCCGCCGGCGCGCAGGGACTCGGCGAGCGCCATGAACTGGAGCGGGCAGTTCGTGATGCCGTGCAGGAGCACGAACGCGCGGGGCGACCTCGCGCCGGTGAGCAGCGCGGTCGTGCCGCAGCCCGGGTGCAGCGCCAGCGTGTCGCGGGAGAGGAACTCGAACAGGCGGCCGACCGCCTCGTCGTAGTCCGCGGCCGCGTGATACTCCGGCGCCCGCACCGGCGCGGGCGGGCGCAGCAGCCACGCGACGCCCGCGAGGACCAGCACAACGACGACGATGAGGACGCGGGACGCAAGACGCATGGGCGCGCAGTCTAGTGGCACGTCGTGCCGGTCGGCCAGCGATTCCCGATGCTTCGCGGAAGTTCGGCGGGCGCATCGGGGGCCTGCCTCGCGCAGCGCGGCACGCCCGGGCGGGAGCCCGCGCCGGCGCCTTCGACACACTCCGGCGGGCGTGCTAGCTTGCCATCCCGTGCTCACGGGAAAGACCCACAACCGCCGCGCCGTTCTGGGCGTGATACCCGCCCGGTACGGCGCGTCCCGTTTTCCGGGCAAGCCGCTCGCTCCTCTCTGGGGCCGGCCGATGATCCAGCACGTCTGGGAACGCGCCCGCGCGGCGCGCGGCATCGACGAGCTGGTGATCGCGACCGACGACGACCGCATCGAGCGCGTGGCCCGCGCCTTCGGCGCAGCCGTCGAGCGCACCTCGCCCGACTGCGCGAGCGGCACCGACCGCGCGGCCGAGGTGGCGCGCCGTCGCCCGGACGCCGACGTGGTGCTCAATATCCAGGGCGACGAGCCCGAGCTCGAGACCGAGGCGGTCACTCGGCTCGTCGCGGCCATGCGCGCCGACGACTCGGTCCGCATGGGCACGATCGCGCACCGCGAACCGGACCTGGTCGCGATGGCGAACGAGAACGTGGTCAAGGTGGTCCTGGACGACGCGGGCTTCGCGCTCTACTTCTCGCGCGCCGACCTCGCCAGCGCTTCGAAGGGCGGGCCCGCGCTCCGCCACGCGGGCGTGTACGCGTTCCGGCGCGAGCTGCTGCTGGAGTTCGCGTCGTGGCCGCCGGGCAAGCTCGAGCTGGCCGAGCGTCTCGAGCAGTTGCGCGCGGTGGAGCGCGGCGTGCGCATCCGGGTGGTGCTGGGGGAGCGGCCGTTCGCGGGAGTGGACACGCCGGAGCAACTGGCCGCGCTCGAAGCGCGCGGAGCTCCGGCGACATGACGTGCAGGCCGCCCGAAGCCAGACCCAGCCCGGGCGCCATCTCTAGATGTAGAGGCCAGCCGCCATAGATTTTCAGGCGAGGCACGACAAGCACTTAGGGCTTTCATTTCGAGTGGATTCGCAGGAGCTTCCGGCCAGGCCGCGGGCGGGACCCGCGCCGCAGACAGGAAGGGATTCATGGCCAAGATCGTCGTCGTCACGGGAGGCGTGGTCTCGTCGCTCGGCAAGGGCATCGCCGCGGCGTCGCTGGGGCTGCTGCTCAAGGCGCGCGGCTTCCGGGTCACCATCCAGAAGCTCGACCCGTACCTGAACATCGATCCGGGCACGATGAGCCCCTTCCAGCACGGCGAGGTGTTCGTCACCGACGACGGCGCCGAGACCGACCTGGACCTCGGGCACTACGAGCGGTTCACGAACGCGTCGGTGACGCGCAGCCACAACGTCACCGCCGGGCAGATCTACGACTCGATCCTCTCGCGCGAGCGCCGCGGCGACTACCTGGGGCGCACCGTGCAGGTCATCCCGCATGTCACCGACGAGATCAAGAAGCGCATTCACTCGCTGTCGCTGACCACCGGGGCCGACGTCCACATCGTCGAGATCGGCGGCACGGTGGGCGACATCGAGTCGCTGCCGTTCCTCGAGGCGGTGCGGCAGCTCAAACTCGAGCATCGTCGCGACGTGCTGTTCGTGCACGTGACGCTCGTGCCGTTCATCAAGGCGGCGGGCGAGGTGAAGACCAAGCCCACGCAGCACTCGGTGAAGGAGCTGCGCGAGATCGGCATCCAGGCCGACGTGCTGCTGTGCCGCAGCGAACTCGACCTGGACTCGGAGGTGCGCGAGAAGATCGCGCTCTTCTGCAACGTCCCGACCGAGGCCGTGATCGCGGCGAAGGACGTGAAGAGCATCTACGAAGTGCCCGGGGTCTTCCATGCGGGCGGGCTGGACTCGCTGGTGGTGGATCGCCTCGGCCTTCCGGACGGAAACGCGCAGCCGCCCGATCTTGCGGCCTGGCACGACTTCGTCGCGCGCGTCACGCACCCCGAGAAGTCGTGCGAGATCGCCGTCGTCGGCAAGTACACCCACGTCCGCGACGCCTACAAGAGCATCATCGAATCGTTCATCCACGCCGGCGCCGCGAACCGGGCGCGCGTCCACCTGCGCTGGGTCGAGAGCACCGACGTCGAGAAGGACGGCGCGGCGGCGCGGCTCGCGGACGTGGACGGCGTCCTCGTGCCAGGCGGCTTCGGCGAGCGCGGCATCCAGGGCAAGATCGAGGCGGTCCGCTTCGCGCGCGAGAAGAGCATTCCCTATTTCGGGATCTGCCTGGGCATGCAGGTGGCGACGATCGAGTTCGCCCGGCACGTCGTCGGCTGGGCAGACGCGAACTCGAGCGAGTTCGACCCCTCGAGCGAACACAAGGTGATCGACCTGCTCGCCGACCAGGCGGGCGTGACCGACAAGGGCGGGACGATGCGCCTGGGTTCGTACCGCTGCTCGCTGCGCGACGGCAGCCTCGCGGCGCGCGCCTACGGCCGGTCCGAGATCGAGGAGCGTCATCGCCACCGCTACGAATTCAACAACCGTTACACGGCGCAGCTGCAGTCGCGCGGGCTGGTGCTGTCGGGCAAGTGCGTCGGGCGCGAACTGGTCGAGATCGTCGAGCTGCCCGACCACCCGTGGTTCCTCGCGGTGCAGTTCCACCCCGAACTGAAGAGCCGGCCGTTCGATCCGCACCCGCTGTTCACCGACTTCGTACGCGCCTCGCTCGAGCGCCGCCGCGCCCGGCTGGGCGACGATTCCTACCGGCCCTCCCTCGAGCCGAGCGACGAGAGCGAGGCCACCGGGGCCCACCCGAGGTGAGCGCATGGCCGCTGCCCACCGCTTCCTGATCGGGTCCGCCGACGCGGGCGGCCCTCGGCTGCTGGTCGTGGCCGGGCCGTGCGTGGTCGAGAACGCGGACCTGTGCCTGCGCGTCGCCGAGCGCCTCAGGTCGCTGTGCGCGGCGCGCGAGCTGCCGTTCGTGTTCAAAGCGTCCTATCGCAAGGCGAACCGCTCGAGCGCGCAGGCGTTCACGGGGCTCGCCGCCGACGAGGCGCTCGCGGCCCTGGCGCGCGTGAAACGCGAGCTGGGCGTTCCCGTGCTGACGGACGTGCACGAACGGGCGGAGGTGGGCGCGGCGGCCGAGGTGGCGGACGCGCTGCAGATTCCGGCGTTCCTCTGCCGGCAGACGGACCTGCTGGTCGCGGCCGCGAAATCCGGTCGCGCGGTCAACGTCAAGAAGGGCCAATTCCTCGCGCCCTCCGACATGGCGCACGCGATCGGCAAGGTGACGGGGGCGGGCGGCGCGGGCGTGCTGCTGACCGAGCGGGGAACGACGTTCGGGTACGGCGACCTGGTCGTGGACATGCGCGGACTGGTCGTCCTGCGCGAACTGGGCTGGCCGGTGCTGTTCGACGCGACGCACAGCCTGCAGCGTCGCGACGGGTCCGGTGCGGAGACCGGCGGTGAGCGGCGTTTCGCGTTTCCGCTCATGCGCGCGGCCGTCGCCTGCGGCGTGGACGGCCTGTTCTTCGAGACGCACCCCGACCCGGCGCACGCGCTGAGCGACGCGGCGACGCAGCTGCCGCTCGATCAGGCGGCGGCGTTCCTCGACGAGGCCTGTCGCGTGCGCGACGCGGTGGAAGGGGGGGCACGTGCCTGAGGCGGCGGTTCGCATCCTGTTCCTGGACCTCGACGGCACGCTCACCGACGGCGTGATCGGCTTCGCCCGCGACGGGGATTTCCGGAACTTCCACGTGCGCGACGGGCTCGCGCTCGAGTGGGCTCGCGGTCTGGACGTGCTGCCGGTCGTGATCTCGGGACGCATGTCGTACGCCGCCGAAGCGCGCATGCACGACCTGCAGCTCGAGCACTACCTCGGCGTCCACGACAAGGTCGCCGTCGCCGAAACGGTGCTCGCGCGCGAGGGCGCGGACTGGGCGGCGTGCGCCATGATCGGCGACGACCTGCCGGACCTGCCGCTCCTGCGGCGCGTCGGCTGGCCGATCGTCGTGGCCGACGCGGTCCCGGAGCTGCACCCGGTCGCCCGGACCGTCACCGTGGCGAAGGCCGGCGCCGGCGCGGTGCGCGAGGCGGTCGAGGCGATCCTCAAGCGGAACGGCACGTGGTCGAAGGTGCTGGCGCGCTACGAGGCCCCGTGATGGCGAAGTCCCTGCTGGCGATCGCGAAGAACGTGATCCGCACCGAGGCGCGCGCGCTGGCCGGGCTCGAGGATCGTCTCGGTCCCGAATTCGAGAAGGCGGTGGGCCTGCTGGCCTCCTGTCGCGGCAAGGTGGTCGTCTCCGGCGTGGGCAAGAGCGGGCTCATCGGCCAGAAGATCGCCGCGACGCTGACCAGCACGGGAACCCCGGCGATCTTCCTGCATCCGGCCGACGCCATGCACGGCGACGCGGGGCTGTTCGCGCCGGGGGAGGTGGCGCTGTTCATCTCGAAGAGCGGCGCGACCGAGGAGCTGCTGGCCCTGATGCCCTACCTCGAGCGTCACGGCATCCCGATGGTGAGCGTCGTCACCCAGCCCGATTCGCCGCTCGCGAAGCGCAGCGCCGCCACGCTGGTGCTCGGGCCGGTCACCGAGGCGTGCCCGCTGGACCTCACGCCGACGACCAGCGTCACGCTGACGCAGGTCATGGGCGACTGCCTGGCGATCGCGCTGATGGAGCTGCGCGGATTCGCTCCGGAGGACTTCCGCTTCCTGCACCCCGGCGGCGTTCTCGGCCGCTCGGCCGCCCGGCGCGTGCGCGAGCTGATGCACTCGGGCGAAGCGATGCCGAGCGTGCAGCCCTCGGCGGGCCTGCGCGACGTCATGCTCGAGATCATGCACAAGCGGCTCGGCATCACGACCGTGCTCGACGGCCACGGCAAACTCGAGGGGGTCGTGACGGACGGCGACTTCAAGCGCATCCTGATGAAGCACCGCGATCCGTGGGAGCTCACCGCCGCCGAGGTGATGTCGGCCACGCCGTCGGTCATCGGACCCGACGCGCTGGTGGCGAGCGCCGTGCGCGCGATGGAGGAGCGCGACGGCGGTCCCATCACCGCGCTCGTGGTGGTGGACGACCGGCGCCGGCCGCTCGGCATCCTGCACCTGCACGACTGCCTGCGCGGCTGAGCGCGGGCCGACCGCACGGTTCAGGAGCCGGCGGAGAGGAACTCGAGGACCTTCGCGTTGACGAGTTCCGGCTGCTCGAGCATGGCGCCGTGCGAGGCGCCGGGAACGATCCAGGTCCGGGCGCCTGGAATCGCGCGCGCCAGCGCCGCCGTGTGCGCGGGCCGCACGACGTCGTGCTCGCCCGCGCAGATGAGGCAGCGGGCGCGGATGCGTCCGAGATCCGCGGCCGTCCAGCGCGGCTGCGTGCGCCACAACTCGAGGATCTTCGCCATCGCGCGTTCGTAGTTCCCGGGCTGCGGGTTGAGCTTCGTCCAGCCCTCGCGCATGCCGGCGCCGAAGCTGTCGGGCGTGGCGGTCTGGTTCCAGCGCACGTCGGCGGGTTCGAGCCCGTCGGGCCGGAAGTTCGCACCGAAGGTGACCAGGTGCGCCACGCGGCCGGGGTGGTGCATCGCGAGGTCGAGCCCGATGTTGCCGCCGTCGCTCCAGCCCATGATGTCCACGCGCTTCAGCCCGAGCCGGTCGAGCAGGGCGAGGACGTCCTCGGCCATGCCGTGATAGGTGAGCGGCCCGGGCCGGTCGGTCGTGCGGCCCTGGGCCCGGCAGTCGGGAACGATCACGAGGTGGGTGGCGGCGAACGCCGGAACCTGCTTCTCGAACTGCATCCCGTTTCCGGCTCCGCCGTGCAGCAGGAGCAGCGGCGGACCCGAGCCGTGCAGCTCGTAGTACATGCGGATGCCGCGAAGCTCGGCATGGTGGCCGGCGGCGGACGCGTCCGCGCCCCGGGCGGGCGCGGGCGCGAGCGCGGCCATCAGCATGCAGGCGAGCAGAACGCGAGCGGAGCGCATGGCGGCGCACGTTAGCACGCGCCGGAGGGCGTGCGGTCACCGTGGAATCGAGTCGTCTCCGACGTTCTCAGTCCCGCATCAAGTTCGGCCCACCCGGACCCGATAAGTTCAAGGCAGGTGAAGCACTTGCGAGTGGCACAGGCCGTGCTTGCCACGCTGTGGCCTGCTTGCTAGCGTGGCCTCGGACGTGTCGCGCGCAGCGCTGCGACGTTCGAGGCCGACCGGAAGCCATCCATGAGAGCACGCCGTACCCATTTCGCTCGCGGGCGCGCCGCGTTGCTGGTCGCCGCATTCGCGGCGGTGACGGCCGCGGGGTGCAACGGCCTGCCGCGGGCGAACCCGATGCGCAGCCAGGGCGAGATGCCGGACCAGGAGGTCACGGACTTCGTGCTGACGGAAACCGACGCCGGGCACCCGGAATGGACCCTTTATTCGAAGTGGGCCGCCACCTACACGGCCCGCAACGTCGTCGTGGCGAGGGACATCCGCGTGGACTTCTTCGACGAAAAGGGCGTCCGGTCCTCGGAGCTGACCGCGCGCGAGGGCGAGATCCAGCAGGAGACCCGCGACATGACCGCGCGCGGCAACGTCGTCCTGCGCACGACCGAAGGCACACGCATGACGACGGACGAGATTCACTTCGGCAATCGCGAGCAGCAGATCACGTCCGACCGGCTCGTCCGGGTCGAACGTCAGGGCGACGTCCTCGAGGGCATCGGATTCACAAGCGACCCCAACCTGCGCCATTTCGAGTTCCGCTCGCGGGTGAACGCCACGGTCCGGAGCAAGTCCGGCGCGATCCTCGAATCGCGGGAGGGACGCAAGTGACCCAGGCCCTTCCCGAGATTCCGTCCGCCACGCCGGTCGCGACCGGCGGGCTCGTGGCCGAAGGACTCGAGCGCTACTACGGCAAGTGGCGTGTCGTCTCGGACGTGTCGTTGCACGTGCGCCGGGGCGAGGTCGTCGGGCTGCTCGGTCCGAACGGCGCCGGCAAGTCCACGACCTTCCACATGATCGTCGGCCTGCTCAGGCCCAACGCGGGCACCATCCGACTCGACGGACGGGACATCACCAACGAGCCCGTGTACCGGCGCGCGCGACTCGGGCTGGGCTACCTGGCGCAGGATCCGAGCATCTTCCGCCGGCTGACCGTGCGCGAGAACGTGCTCGCGGTCCTCGAGACCATGAAGCTGACGCCCGCGGAGAGGGAGACGCGGCTGGCCCAGCTGCTCGAGGACCTCAACCTGACCCACCTGGCCGGTCGTCAGGCGCACAAGCTTTCCGGCGGAGAGCGCCGCCGTGTCGAAATCACCCGGGCGCTCGCGCGCCGGCCCTCGTTCATGCTGCTCGACGAGCCGTTCGTCGGCATTGATCCGATCGCGGTCGAGGAGATCCAGGAGATCATCCATCGGCTCCGGGGCCGTGGCCTCGGCGTCCTCATCACCGACCACAACGTGCGCGTGACCCTGAACACGACCGACCGCTCGTACATCATGTTCGACGGCCGGATTCAGCTGGCGGGCTCCCCGCAGGAGCTCGCGGACAATCCGCTCGCACGGCAGTACTATCTCGGCGAAGGCTTCACCCTCTAGGGATGGACCAGCCATGGAAATGAAGCATTCGTTGCACCTGCAGCAGAAGCAGTCGCTCATCATGACTCCCCGCCTGCAGCAGGCGCTCAAGCTGCTGCAGGTGCCGACGCTCGAGCTCCAGCAGATCCTCAAGCAGGAGGTTCTCCAGAACCCGCTGCTCGAGGAGGTGGACGATCTCGCCGAGCAGGAGGACATCGAGCGCGAGAACTCGGCCGACGAGCAGAACAACGAGGAAGCCGAGGAGCCGGGCGAGGAGGACGCGATCGACTGGTCGGAGTACATGCAGGACGGCCTCGACCGCACCTACGTGCCGCAGAGCGAGACGAGCATCGAGTTCCTCGAGAAGGTGCCGGTGACCCGCGTGACGCTCGCCGAGAGCCTGCTCGAGCAGCTCCACTTCCTGAACCTGCCCGCGGAACAGATGACGATCGCCGAGTTCCTGGTGGGCTCCCTCGACGAGCGCGGCTGGCTGGTCACGCCGATGGCCGACATCGTCGAGGCCCTCGGCCGGCCGGCGGACGAGATCGAGCGCGTGCTCGCCGTCGTTCAGGCGCTCGAGCCGATCGGGGTCGGCGCCCGCGACCTGCGCGAGTGCCTGCTGATCCAGCTCGACGCGCGCGGCGACCGCGACACGATGGCGTGGCGGCTGATCCACGATCACTTCGATCACCTCGTGAACCGCCGCTTCCCCGAGATCGCCCGGCTCCTCAAGACCGGCGTCGAGGAAGTGCAGGCGGCCGCCGACGAGATCGCGACGCTGAACCCTCGGCCGGGCACCGCCGTCTCGGCGGACGACCCGCGTTACGTGACGCCCGACCTGCTCGTCGAGCGCGTGGACGAGGAGTACCTCGTCATGCTGAACGACCGGAACGTTCCACGGCTGCGGATCTCGTCCGCGTACGAGACGGTGATTCGCGAGAAGAAGAAGGCCGACGCGACCGCCGAGCAGAAGCAGACCCGCGAGTTCATCCAGGGGAAGCTGGCGTCCGCCAAGTGGCTGATCCAGACCATCGAGCAGCGCCGGCGCACGATGATCAAGGTCATGAACTGCATCGTGCGCGAGCAGCGCGAGTTCTTCGACAAGGGCATCGCCTTCCTGCGCCCGCTGACGCTCGCGCAGGTGGCGCGCCAGATCGACATGCACGAATCCACCGTGAGCCGGGTGTGCAGCGGCAAGTACGTGCAGACGCCACGCGGCGTGTTCGAGCTCAAGTTCTTCTTCTCGAGCGGGCTCGAGACGGACGACGGCGAGGACGTGTCGGCCCGCACCGCGAAGGACATCATCCGGACGCTCATTGACGAGGAGGACAAGAAGGATCCGCTGTCGGACCAGCGGATCGCGGAGCTGCTCCACGAGCGCGGCCTGCGCATCGCCCGCCGCACCGTGGCCAAGTACCGCGAACAGCTGAACATCCTGCCGGCGAGGTTCCGCCGGCGGGTCGCCTGAGTCCCCGGAACACTTCGAGACGTCGCGTCCATCCCGAGAACCAAGGAGGAGCGCCGTGCAGATCAGCATCACCGCCCGCCATTTCGAAGTCGCCCCCGACCTGCGTCAGTCCGCGACGCAGCGTCTCGAGAAACTCCAGAAATTCGCCACCGACATCCGCACGATCCACGTCGTGGTCTCGCAGGAACGCGCCCGGTACGAGGCGGAAATCACCATGCGCCTGAACGGCGGCCAGCTCGTCTGCACGGAAACGCACGCGGACGCGGGAGCCGCGATCGACCTTGCCGCGCACCGGCTCGAGGAGCAGCTGCGCCGCCACAAGGAACGCAAGATCGCCTCGAAGCAGCGTCCGGCCGGCGTTCCCGAGGCCGCGGCGGACGGCGTCGCCGGTGACGGACCGGGCGAACAGGACTGAGCCGGCGGTGAAGACCCTCGGCGTCGCGCGCCTGTTCGAGGACCAGCGTGAGGACCTGCAGCTCGAGCTGCTGACGGAGACGCTCGCCTCGCGGTGCGAGATCACGGTCAGCGACATCAATCGCCCCGGCATGGCGCTCATGGGATTCGTCGAGAACTTCCTGCACGAGCGCATCCAGATCCTCGCCCAGACCGAGCTCGCGTATCTCGGGACGCTTTCGCCCGAAGGGGTTCGGCAGTCGCTGGACCGGCTGTTCGCGTTCAACATGCCGCTCATCGTCGTCTGCAAGGGCCTCGAGGTGCCGCCCTCGTTCGTGCAGCGGGCGAACGAGTGCGGCGTGCCCGTGCTGCGCACGCCGCAGAGCACGACGCCGTTCATCCACCAGCTCACCAGCTACCTCGACCACATGTTCGCGCCGACCGTCAGCGTGCACGGTTCGCTCGTGGACGTGTACGGCTGCGGGCTGCTGTTCACGGGCCGCAGCGCGATCGGCAAGTCGGAGACCGCGCTCGACCTCGTCGAGCGCGGCCACCGGCTGGTCGCCGACGACATCGTCACGATCACGCGCCGTCACGGCGACCTGCTGATCGGCGCCGGCAACCAGCTCCTGCGCCACCACATGGAGATCCGCGGCCTCGGGATCATCGACGTGCAGAGCATCTTCGGGATCCGCTCGATCCGCCTGCAGAAGCGCGTCGAGGTCGAGGTCAACCTGACGGAGTGGTCCGACGACGCGGACTACGAGCGCGTCGGCCTCGACGAACGCAAGACCGAGGTGCTGGGCGTGCAGATTCCGCTCGTCCAGGTGCCGATCACGCCCGGCAAGAACATCACCGTGATCGCCGAGGTGATCGCGCTGCACTACCTGGTCAAGGTCGTCGGCGGCTTCTCGCCGGCGGAGCGTCTCAACCAGCACATGCTCGAGGTCATGAAGCGCAAGAGCGCCGCGCGGGCGTGGGTCCGGGAGGACACCGAGTGAGCGCCTCCCGCGGCGAAGCGACGCCGCCGGAATCCGCGGTCCCGGCGCGGGTGCCGGCGATGCTGGTCATGCATGCCGACCTCGCCGCCGCGCTGATGCACGCCGCGGCGCGCGTGTACGGCCCGGTGGACGACGTGCTCGTGCTGTCGAACGAAGGCCTGTCCCGCGCCGAGCTCGAACAGCGGATGGCCGGGACGACCGGCAACTGGCCGCACGGCGGGCTGGTGCTGACCGACTTCTGGGGCGGCTCCTGCCACACGAGCGGCCTCGCCGCGGCCCGCGGCAGCGCGGGGATCGTGATCGTGACCGGCGTCAATCTGCCGCTGCTGCTCGACTATCTCCACAACCGGGACCACCTCGGCGTGTCGGCGCTCGCCGAGCGGCTGCAGGTGAAGGGACGCGAGAGCATCCGCATCCAGCGCGGCCCGGCGGCATGAGCTGGCTGCTGCACCGGATCGACGACCGGCTCATCCATGGCCAGGTGCTCGTGGCGTGGGGCGCGCGATTGCACCCGGTCCGCATGTGGCTCGTGGACGACGCCGTCGCCGCGAGCGAGTGGGAGCGCCGCGTGTACGAGGAGGCGGCCCCGGGCATCGAGGTGCACGTCGTGGACGTGGCCACGGCCGCCGCCGAGCACGCCGGCGAGGCGCGCGCGACGGGGGGCGCGTTCCTGCTCGTGCGTGACCTCGGGTCCGCCCGCCGCCTCGTCGAGGCGGGCGCGGCCGTGCGGGAGTTCAATGTCGGCGGCCTGCACTACGCGCCGGGCAAGGACAAGGTGGGCGAGTACGTCTACCTCGACGCCGCGGACCGCGAGCACGCGCGCGCGCTCCTCGCCCGCGGCGTGGCGCTCGAGGTCCGCGACGTGCCGGCCAGCCGGTCCGTGCCGCTGGCGTCGCTCGACGCGGCGGTCCAGCCGTGATCGTCCGGGTCGCGCTGACGGCGCTGCTCGGCGGCGTCGCCGCGCTCGACGCCACACCGGTGGCGCAGACGCTGCTCTCGCAGCCGCTCGTCACGGCCTCGCTGATCGGCTGGTTGTGGGGGGACTGGGCGACGGCGCTGGCGGTGGGCGTCGTCCTGCAGATCCTGGCCGCGAGCACGCTGCCGATCGGCTCGCGCACGCCCGAGGACTATGCCGCCGGCGGAGTCGTCGGCGCCGGCGTCGCGCTGGCGCTGGCGCCGGGAGCGGGGCTCCAGCCGTGGCGCGACGCCGCGCAGCTCGCGGGCGTGTTCGCCGGCCTGCTGGCCGCCACGACCGGCGTGCCGCTCATCCGCTGGCAGCGCCGCCGCAACGAGGGCCTGGCGCGGTGGTGCGAGGCGGAGCTGCGCGCCGGCCACGAGGGCGCGCCGGGCATCGCGAACCTCGCGGGGGCGGCGATGGCGTTCGGCGTCGGCGTCGCGTTCTGCGCCGTGTGGATCGGAGGCGCCGCGCTGCTGCTGCGCGGCTTCGTGGAGAACGAATCGCTGCACCTCTCGCGCGCCTGGACGCTCGCCCAGCCGCTGTGGCTCGGCTTCGGACTCGCGCAGCTGCTGCACGCGTTCGTGCAGCGGCGGCTGATCCGCGCCGCGGTCTTCGCGGCCGCCATGATCGGAGCCTGGCTGACGCTCGTGATGGGAACTCCCTGATGGCGAAGCTCGGATTCCGGACGCTCCTGCGCATGGCCCTGCGCGCGAACCTCCTGCAGGCGACCTGGAACTTCGAGCGCCAGCAGGGGGTGGGCTGGGTGTACGCGCTGCAGCCCGCGCTCGAAGCGCTCTACCGCGACGCGGCCGAGCGTCGCTCGCGCCTCGCCGAGCACACGGCCTACTTCAACACCCAGCCGACGCTGGCCTCGCTGGCGCTCGGCGCCGTCGCGCAGCTCGAGGAGCAGCGCTCGCAGGGTACCGGACCGGACGAAGTGGCGATGGCCCGCGTCAAGGCGGCGCTGGGCTCGACGCTGGCGGCGCTCGGTGACCGGCTGTTCTGGTTTTCGCTGCGTCCGTTCGCCGCGGTCCTCGGCGTGCTCGTCACGCTCGCCCGGCCCGAGACGGGCTGGGGCGCGCTCGCCCTGTGGACCTGCTACGCCTCGGTGCATCTGGGCGTGCGTCTCGCCGGGGTGGGCTGGGGATACGCCCAGGGACCCGGCGTGCTCGGCGGCCGGCTGCGCGGGCTGCTCGAAGCCGCGGTCCGGGTGCTCGCCTACGGGGGCTGCATCGTGGTCGGCGTCGCCGTCGCCTGGGCGCTCGCGCCGGGAGGCGAACCCCGTCCGATCGCGGTACAGTCGGCCCTCGCCGGTGGCCTCGGGCTCGGTCTGGTTTCCGCGCAACGGTCCCGCCCTTCGCCCACGCAGTGGGCGCTCGGCATCGGTGCGCTCGTGCTCGCAGCCGCGTGGCTGCGCGGATTCTGAAGGGTCAGGGAGGACGGTCTTGCCCGATCTGCAGCTGGTGATCCGGAATCAGCTCGGTCTGCATGCCCGTGCGTGCGCCCTGTTCGTCAAGACCGCTTCCAGGTTCCGTTCGGAGGTGTTCGTTTCGCGCGACGACCTCGAGGTGAACGGCAAGAGCATCATGGGCGTCATGATGCTGGCCGCCGAGGAGGGGGCGACGATCTCGGTGCGCACCGTCGGCCCGGACGAGCAGGAGGCGCTGCAGGCGATCCGCGAGCTGGTGGACGGCAAGTTCGGGGGAGAGCCATGAAGCTGAGCGGCATCGCCGCCTCGCCGGGATTCGCCTCCGGCCCCACGTTCCGGTTCGAGCGCGAGGAAATCCCGGTGCGCGAGTATTCGATCGCTCCCGGGGAGGTCGAGGCCGAGCTCGCGCGGTTCCACGCCGCGCTCGACAAGTCGCGGCGCGATCTCGTCGCCATCCGCGACGGCATCGCGGCCGAGCTGGGCGAGCACGACGCGCGCATCTACGACGCGCACCTGCTCATCCTCGACGACCCCGACCTGATCGGCACGGTCGAGAAGGGCGTTCGCGAGATGCTGCTGTTCCCGGGCTTCGTGTTCCGCGCCTACATGTCGCGCGTGGCGGCGGCGCTCGAGCAGCTCGAGGACGAATACCTGCGCGAGCGCCGCGCCGACATCGTGGATTGCGAACGGCGCGTGCTGCGCGAACTGCTCGGCAAGGGCCGCAACGAGCTCGAGGGCCTCGTCTCGCCGGCCGTGATCGTCGCGCACGACCTCGGGCCCAGCGAGGTGGCCATGCTGCCGCGCGAGCGCGTGCTGGCGTTCGTGCTCGAGGTGGGCGGGCGCACCTCGCACGGCGCGATCGTCGCCCGCGGGCGCGGCATTCCGGCCGTGGTGAGCGTGCGCGACGCGCTCCTGCACGCGAAGACGGGCGACACGGCGACGGTGGACGGTTTCGAGGGCCTGGTCGAGATCAACCCGGACGAGGCGAGGCGAAGCGAGTTCGACGCGCGCGCCGAGCGCCTGCGCCGCAAGGTCGCCGCGCTCGAAGCGCTGCAGGCGGCGCCCTGCGAGACGCTCGACGGCCGGGCCGTCGAACTGGGCGCGAATCTGGAGCAGCCCGAGGACGTGGAGGCCGCCGTCAAGGCCGGCGCCCAGTCGGTCGGGCTCTTCCGCACCGAGTTTTTCTACATGAACCGCGTGGACCTGCCCGGCGAGGAGGAACAGTATCTCGCCTACCGCCGCGTCACCGAGGCGATGCAGGGCCGTCCGGTGCTGTTCCGGACGATGGACCTGGGGGGCGACAAGGTCGCGTCGTATCTCGGCATGACGCACGAGACCAACCCGTTTCTCGGCCTGCGGGGCATCCGGCTCGCGCTCTCGAGCCCGGAGATGTTCCGCGCGCAGATCCGCGCGATCTACCGGGCGAGCGCGCACGGCCGCGTCCGCATGATGTTCCCGATGGTCTCGAGCGTGGACGAGCTCACCCGCGCGCTGACGCTGCGTGACGAGGCGCTCGAGGGGCTGCGGCGCGACGGCAAACCCTTCGATCCGCAGGTCGAGACCGGCATCATGATCGAGACCCCGAGCGCCGTGTGGATGGCCGACGCGCTCGCGAAGCACTCGCAGTTCTTCTCCGTCGGATCGAACGACCTCATCCAGTACACGCTGGCGATGGACCGCGACAACGAACGGCTCTCGCACCTGTACGAGCCGCTGGACCCGGCCGTGCTGCGCAGCATCCGGCACACCGTGGACGCCGGACACGCCGAGCGGCGGTGGGTCGGCGTGTGCGGCGAGATGGCGAGCGACCCTCAGAACGCCGTGCTGCTGCTCGGGCTGGGCGTGGACGAGCTGTCGGTGCCGCCACCCGACCTGCCGCGGGTCAAGCTGGCGATCCGATCGGTGCGCTACGAGGCCGCGCGGGAGATCGCCGGCGAGGCGCTGCGGTGCACTTCGGCGGCGCAGGTGCGCCGCCTGGTCCGTCAGCGCGTGGATTCTCTGCTGCCGAGCGTGCTGGTCTACGAGCGCCAGGGCGACGGCGGACCGGCGGGGCGCGAAGCGTGAGCGACCTCCCGTCCTCGCTCGAGCCGCCCTACGGCGGCCGCGACCCCCGCGGCATGACGGCGCTCGTGGACGCGCTTCCCGAGCACGTCGAGGAGGCGCTGGCACGCACCGACGGCGCGCCCTGGAAGCTGCCGCTCGCCGATCCGGACCTGGTCGCGGTCGGCGGCATGGGCGGCTCGGCGATCGCGGGCGAGCTGACCGGCGCGATGTACCGCGATCTGCTTCCCCGGCCCTGGCTCGTTGTGCGCGACTATCACTGGCCGGCGTGCGTCGGCCCGCGTTCGCTGGCCGTGCTGTCGAGCAACTCGGGAGGCACCGAAGAGACGCTGGCTCTCGAGGCGGAATCGCACGCGCGCGGCGTTCCCTCGGTCGCCCTGACGAGCGGCGGCCCGCTCGCCGGGCGAGCCCGCGAGCGTGGCCTGCACGTGCAGGCCGTGCCGGCGGGAATGCCTCCCCGCGCGGCGCTCTTCCACGGCTGGGTGCCGCTCACGCGGCTCGCCGCCGGGCTCGGATGGGTTCCGGATCCCGTGCCCGCCTGGCGTGAGGCGGCCGCGGTGATGCGCGCGGCCCGCGGGCGGATCGGCTTCGCCGTCCCCGAGGCGACGAACGAGGCCAAGCGCCTCGCCCGGGCGTGCCTCGGGCGGTTCGTGTTCCTTTACTCGTCCGCCGGAGCGGTCGAGGCGGTGGGGCTCCGCTGGCGGCACCAGCTGCACGAAAATGCTAAGCTCGCCGCCCATTCCGCGGCGGTGCCCGAGCTGAACCACAACGAAATCGTCGGCTGGCAGGCCGCCGGTGCGTTGCAGCGGGGCAGTTCGGTGCTGGTGCTGCGGGATCGGGAGGACAGCGCCGAAGCGAAGCTTCGGCTCGAACTCACCGCGGAGTACGCGGCCCGCCAGGGTGCGGCCGTGCACGAACTGCACTCCACGGGGGAGAGCCGGCTGGCCCGGCTCGCCTCTCTCGTGCAGTTCGGCGACTACTTCAGCGTCTATCTCGCGTTGCTCGGCGGGGTGGACCCGGTGGACATTTCGAGCATTGACGAGTTCAAGAGGCGACTGGCGGAGATGTCCCGGCCCCGCTGAAGCTCGCCGACGGTGCCGGAAGCAGCCGCTCCGGGGCCGGTCCCATTCCACGAGGAGCATTCGATGGCGTCGCGTCACCTGTTCACCTCCGAGTCCGTCACCGAGGGCCACCCCGACAAGATCGCGGACCAGATTTCGGACGCCGTTCTCGACGCCATGCTGGCGCAGGACCGCGCCAGCCGCGTCGCCTGCGAAACGATGGTCACCACCGGGCTCGCCGTCGTCGCCGGCGAGATCACCACGAAGGCCTACGTCGAGATCCCCCAGCTCGTGCGCTCGGTGATCAAGGGGATCGGTTACGACGACGCGAACTACGGCTTCGACTGCCACACCTGCGCCGTCATGACGACGATCGACCAGCAGTCGCCCGACATCGCCATGGGCGTGAACACGGGCGGCGCCGGCGATCAGGGCCTCATGTTCGGCTACGCGTGCAACGAGACTCCCGAGCTGATGCCGCTGCCGATCATGCTGGCGCACAAGCTCGCGATGCGCCTCTCGAAGGTGCGCAAACAGGGCCTCGTGGACTACCTGCGGCCGGACGGCAAGACGCAGGTGACGGTCGAGTACGAGGGCGCCCACCCGGTGCGCGTGGACACGGTCGTGCTCTCGACGCAGCACTCGGACCGGACGACGCAGGCGAAGATCCGCAGGGACATGATCGAGAAGGTGATCCTGCCGCTGCTGCCGAAGCGGCTCGTGAGCCGCAAGCAGCCGGTCAAGTTCCACGTCAACCCCACGGGCAGTTTCGTGATCGGCGGGCCGATGGGGGATTGCGGACTCACCGGGCGCAAGATCATCGTGGACACCTACGGCGGGATGGGCCGGCACGGCGGCGGCGCGTTTTCGGGCAAGGATCCGAGCAAGGTGGACCGCTCCGCCTGCTACGCCGCGCGCTGGGTCGCCAAGAACCTCGTGGCGTCGGGACTGTGCGACCGCTGCGAAGTGCAGGTCGCGTACGCGATCGGCGTCGTCGAGCCGGTGAGCGTCACGGTGGACAGCTTCGGCACCGGCAAGGTCAGCGACGACAAGCTCACCTCGATCGTGCGGAAGAACTTCGACCTCACGCCGCGCGGCATCATCGAGGCGCTCAAGCTGCGCCGGCCGATCTACCGCGCGACCGCCGCGTACGGTCACTTCGGCCGCCCCGAGTTCGCGTGGGAGAAGACGAACCGGGCGAGGGACCTGGCGCGCAGCGCCTGAGGGTCCGGGCCGCGACGAAGCCCCTGCGACGCCCCCGCCGGCTGGTCCGGCGGGGGCGCACGCGTTTCGGCGCGACCTTCGCACCAGCTCCACCCGCCGCCTTCGTCCGCCGTCCTGCCGCGCCGGTCACCCCCGAGTGGGAGAGCCTTTGCCGCCACCGGGGCGGGGTGCGATAGTCGCCCGCGCTTCCAATCCCAGGTGCAACCCGACGGCATTTCCAAGGAGGATCTGCATGTTGAAGCTCCATCGCCCGGCCGGGAGGATTTCGCTCGGACTGGCGTGCGCCCTCGCCCTCGCGATCCCCGCGGCCCTGCGGGCCGCGCCCGCGAAACCGGCGGCCCGGTCGGCGCCCCCCGCGACCGCGCGCACCGGACTCGAGTCCATCGAACGCCAGGTCCAGGAGTTCACGCTGCCGAACGGCCTGCGCTTCCTGGTCGTCGAGCGCCACCAGGCGCCCGTCTTCAGTTTCTTCACCGTGGTCGGCTCCGGCTCGGCGAACGACCAGGTCGGCACCACCGGGCTCGCGCACATGATGGAGCACATGGCGTTCAAGGGAACCTCGCTCGTCGGAACGACCGACGCGGCGAAGGAGAAGGTCGCCATGGACGCGGAGGAGAAGGCGTGGGCGGCGCTGCTGGACGAGCGCCGCAAGGGCGCGCGAGCCGACACGGCCGCGCTGGTGCGACTCGAGAAGGCCTTCCTCGACTCGCAGATCGCCGCCGGCAAGTACGTCGTCACCGGCGAGTACTCGCAGCTCATCGAGCAGGCGGGCGGACAGAACGTCAACGCGTTCACGGCGGACGACATCACGGCCTACTTCTACTCGCTGCCGTCCAATCGGCTCGAACTGTGGGCCTCGCTGTTCGCGGGGGCGATGGTGGATCCGGTGTTCCGCGAGTTCTACAAGGAACGCGACGTCGTCTACGAGGAGCGGCGCATGCGCGTCGAGTCCTCGCCGATCGGGCGGCTCTACTACGAGTTCATCACCTCGGCCTTCAACGCCCACCCGTACGGCTTCGGCGGGATCGGCTACCCGTCCGACCTCAAGACCTTCAGCCGCACGCAGGGCGAGCAGTTCTTCCGTCGCAACTACGTCGCCAAGAACATGACGATCGCGGTCGTCGGCGACGTGACGCTGGCGGAGATGAAGCGCCTCGCGAACAAGTACTTCAGCGACGTTTCCGACGCGCCCGCGCCGCCGCCGATCGACACGGTCGAACCGAAGCAGATCGCCGAACGGCGGGTTCTCCTCGAGGACAAGGCGCAGCCGTTCGTGATCGTGGGCTGGCACATTCCCGCGGTCTCGGACCCGAGCTACGCGGCGTGGAAGGCCGCGGCGGACCTGCTGGGCGGTGGCCACTGGTCCCGCCTCTACAAGACGCTGGTCAAGGAGAAGCACATCGCCGTGCAGGCCGGAGTGGGAACCGGCACGCCGGGCGAGCGCTACCCGAACCTGTTCACCATGTTCCTGGTTCCGGCCTCGGGCCAGGACCCGGCGGTGGTCGAGAAGGCGGCTTACGACGTGATCGACGAGGTGCTGGGCGACAAGCCGTTCACGCAGGAGGAACTGGACGGCTACAAGGTCCGGGTTCGTGCGCAGAAGATCGGCGCCGCCGAAGACAACGGCCAGCTCGCCGGTGAACTCGCGCAGGCGCAGGTGCTGTACGGGGGCTGGCGCGAGTTCTTCCGCGAGCAGGAGCGCGTCCAGGCGCTCACTCCGCAGGATCTGATCGCGGTGATGAAGCAGGCGCTCGTGAAGAGCAACCGGACCGTCGCCATGATCGTGAACCCGTCGCAGGACGGGGAAGCCGCGAAGGGAGGGCGCTGACGATGAACCCGATCCGCCTGACGCGCCTGCTGTTCCTCGCCGCGCTGCTCGCCGCGACGAACGCCTCGGCGACCGACGTCTCGAAGTACGATCCGCGACAGCTTCCGGTGCCGCCCATCGGCCGCATTCCGGCGATCCAGCCCGAACGCTACGTGCTGCCGAACGGTGCGGTCGTGCTACTACTCGAGAATCACGACCTGCCGGTCGTCAAGGGGACGGCCTATTTCCTCTCGAGTCCCTCGCTCGCGCCGAACGATCGCGCCGGGCTGCGGGAACTGGCCGGCGAGGTCATGCGCTCGGGCGGCACGGCCGCGCACCCGGGCGACTGGCTCGACGACCGCCTCGGGGCGATCGGAGCGTCCATCAACTCGAACATCGGCGCGGGGCTCGCGAACGCCGGTTTCCGCTGCCTGAGCGACAACACGGCCGAGGTGCTCGGCCTGTGGGCCGAGATCCTGCGCCAGCCGGCGTTCCCGGCGGACAAGATCGAGCTCGCCAAGGTGGGCCTGCGCCGCTCGATCGCGGGGCGCAACGACGAGATGCTGCCGATGCTGTTCCGCACCGGCACGCTCGCGATCTACGGCAAGGACAGCCCGTGGTCCGCGCAGCCCGAGTACGCCACCGTCGAGCCCATTTCCCCGGGCGACTGCCAGGCGCTGCACGCGAGGATCTTCGTGCCGGAGCGCATGATCGTCGCTGTCTACGGCGACTTCCGCGCCGCCGACATGAAGAAGCTCCTGGCGGCGAGGTTCGGGGACTGGAAGAAGAGCGGCACGCCCAAGCCCGTGCTGCCGCCGACCCCTACTTCGGTCGAACCCCGGCTCGTGTTCGCGCCCAAGGACGACGTGACCCAGTCCGGCATCGTCGTCGCGGAGCCGGGCTCGCGGGCGGACGATCCCGACTACGCGGCGCTGCAGGTGCTCGAGCAGGGGCTGGGCGGCGGATTCTCGTCGCGCATGTTCCAGCACATCCGCACGCAGCGCGGGCTCGCCTACGCGGCCGGCGCCCGCGCGGGATCGGACTTCCAGAAGCCCGGCATCTTCATGGGCTTCACGCTCACCCGCAACGACTCGACGATGACGGCCCTCGGGCTGGTTCGCGACGAGGTGCGGGCGGTCACGCAGTCACCGTTCACCGGGTCGGAACTGCAGGCCGCGAAGCAGGCGGTCGTCAACGGCTACGTCTTCAACTTCGAGGATCCGAGCCAGGTGCTGTTCCGGGCGGCCTACTACGAGGCGATCGGATATCCGGCCGACTTCCTCCAGCGCTACCAGAAGGCCCTCGAAGACGTGACGAGCGAGGGTGTCCTGGCGGCGGCGAAGCGCAAGATCCACCCCGACCGCCAGGTCGCGATCATCGTCGGCAAGGAGTCCGAGTTCGACCGTCCGCTCGCGAGCGCCGGGTTGCCCGTCGAGCGCGTGGACATCACGATCCCGCCTCCGCCCTCGAAGCACCCGGGTGTGGCGGCGACCCCGGAGGCGAAGCGCAAGGGCGGCGAGTGGCTCGCCGCCGCCGCGCAGGCCGCCGGCGGCAGCGCGGCGTGGGGCGCGGTCAAGTCGGTGACGATCTCGGGCGAGGCCAACCTGACCATGCAGGGCCAGAGCATCGCGCTCACCAGCGAGGAGACGTGGGCGTTTCCGGACCGGCAGGTCTCGCTGCAGAAGCTGCCGTTCGGCGAGATCCGCCAGGGTTTCGACGGCAAGGCTGGCTGGATGAGCGGCATGGGCCAGTCGCGCGACAACCCGAAGGCGGCCGAGGAGACCGCGAAGGAGTGGGAGCGCTCGCTCTGGCGGCTGTTCTCCGATCCGGCGAAGGTCGAACTCGCCGCGCTCGACGCCCCGGAGAAGGTCGGCGACGCCTCCTATCGCGCGGCCGCGGTGCTCGGGGCCAGGTCGCAGGACCTGACCCTGCTCTTCGCCGAGGACGGCACCCTCGCGGGCTGCGCCTACCAGGACGAAGGCGGTGGGCAGATGGGGCCGGCGCGCGTCGTGCAACTCTTCGAGGACTGGGCTCCCGAGGGCTCGCTGCGCTACCCGCACCAGTCCCGGATGCTGCGTGACGGCGCTCCCTTCCTGCAGATGAAGACGACGTCGGTGAAGCTGAACCCCGCGGTCACCGACGGGACGTTCCGCAAGCCGGCGCCGTAGCGCGCGTGCGGCTGCTCGTCCTCGGCGGGACGAAGTTCGTCGGAAGGCACTTCGTGGAGGCGGCGCTCGGCCGCCGCCACGAGGTGACCTTGTTCAATCGCGGCCGTACGGCCCCGGGGCTGTTCCCGGGGATCGAGACGATTCCGGGCGACCGGGACGGCGGACTTGGCGCGCTGGCCGGGCGCACGTGGGACGCCGTGTTCGACCCGGGCGGCTACGTGCCGCGCCTCGTCGCGGCGTCCGCCGCCGCGCTGGCCGGACGCGTCGGTTTCTACGCCTTCGTCTCGAGCATCTCGGTCTACGCGACGCCGCTCGCCCCGGGCTCCGACGAGTCGGCGCCGCTCGCGACGCTGGCCGACCCTACGACGGAGGTTGTCTCGGGCGGGACGTACGGCGCCCTCAAGGCGGCCTGCGAGCGGGAGGTGGTGCGCGCGTTCGCCGAACGCGCGTTGCTCGTCCGGCCGGGACTGATCGTCGGGCCCCATGACCCGACCGACCGCTTCGGCTACTGGCCGCGTCGGCTGTCACGCGGTGGCGACGTGCTGGTGCCCGGCGTCCCCGGACAGCCCGTGCAGTTGATTGACGCGCGCGACCTGGCCGCCTGGTCGCTGGGGATGATCGAACGCGGGTCCGGAGGGACGTTCAACGCGACCGGACCCGCCGAGCCGCTGACGTTCCGCGGCCTGATTGAGAGCGCCGCGCACGCCCTCGGCGTGACGCCGCGGCTCGTGTGGGTGGACGGCGGGTTCCTCCTCGAACGCGGTGTCGAGCCGTGGACCGAGCTGCCCCTGTGGGTGCCGGCCGGGGAGGAGGGCATGGACGAGGTCAGTGTCGGGCGGGCACGGGCGAACGGGCTTTCGTATCGCCCTATCGCCGACACGGTCCGGGACACGCTCGCATGGGACATCGCCCGGCCCGACGCCGCGCGCGAGGGATCGAGGGCCCTCCGGCCCGCCCGCGAGGCGGAGCTGCTCGCGCAGTGGCGCGGGCGAGGGTAGCGCCGGGGGACGGATTCCGCGCGGGCGACGGGAGTTCCTTCAAAGCCCTTCGCGCGTGCTCGTCGCCTTCGTGTACGCGCGTTCGACGCGCGCGATTCGCAGGAAGAACTCGTCGTACCAGCGCTCGTGGCCGAGACGCTGGGCGTGCTGGTGCGCCGCGAGGCGCTTCCACGCCGCGATCGCCGACTCGCTCTCCCAGAAGGCCAGCGTGATGCCGAAGCCGTCCTCGCCGCGCACGCTCTCCATGCCGAGGAAGCCCGGCTGACCCGGAGCGAGGTCGGCGAGCGCGGCGGCCATGCGGCCGTAGCCTTCCGGGTCCTCGGGGGAGCGCTGACTCGAAAACATCACCGCCCAGTAGGGGGGCGACGGGGTCCGGGCGAAACGGTCGCGTGCAGGGTCCACGGCATCCTCCTCAGGAAGTGGGGCGTCGGGGGCGACGCGTGAGCGTACGATAGCGGCGGGCCGGCGGCTCGGCCGGCGTCCACAGTTCGCCGTGCACGGGGTCGCGCACGTCCAGGAAGCGATACCGGCGCATGCCGCGGTCTGCCGACAGCAGCTCGCGCACGCCGTGCTCGCGCAGAACGACCGCGGTCTCGAACCCCGAGGGCCAGGCGGGGCCGCCGCCGGCCGCGAGCGCCAGCACCTCGGAGGCGACGGCGGCGTGCCGTTCGGTCGGGGCGAGCCAGCGCAGCGAGGCGCTGCGCGCGAGTTCCTCGACGAACGCCCACGCGTCCGCCGGGCGAAGGGCGCGCGCGACGGCGTGCGGGTGGGTGACGCGGGCGAGGAACTCGTGAACCGCCGGCCAGGGCAGCGCCCACGACCGGTCGTCGTTGGCGAGCGCCTCGAGCACCGCGGCGGCGCGTGCGTGTTCCGGCGCGTAGCGGTTGACCGCGTAGGCGAGCAGGCTGGTGTCCACGGCGCGCATCAGTCGTCCTCGCCCGGCGGAAGGCCGGGCAGATCGTCGCGGCGCGCGGGGTCCGCGAGGAACGGGCCGAGGTCGTAGGAGGGAAGCTGCACGCGTACGCGGCGGGACGGCGCGTGGGCGTCCAGCCCCAGACGCAGGGTCCGCTCGGTCAGCTCGGTGAGCGTGCGCCCTTCGACCGCGGCGCGGCGCCGGAGTTCCGCGTACAGGGCGGGATCGAGAATCAGCGTGGTTCGTTTCATATGCATACGCATAACATCATCGGCTGGCCACCACAAGAACTCAATTTCCGATTGAGACGCGCGCCCGATTCCGGCATGCTCCTGCGCGTCGTTGCCCGCACGTTCCCGTCGTCCGCACTCACCAGGAGAGGCCATGGCGAAACGCCGTCCTGCCGCTTCCGAAGACATCGTCATCCCCGGCCACGTGAAGGACATGGGCCTCGTCCGCGCCGGCCGCGCCCGCATCGAGTGGGCCGAGCGCAACATGCCCGTGCTGCGCGCCATCCGCGCGCGTTTCGCGAAGGAGCGTCCGCTCCGGGGCGTGCGCATCGCGGCCTGCCTGCACGTCACGACCGAAACCGCGAATCTCGCGCGCACCCTGAAGGCCGGGGGTGCGGAAGTCTACCTGTGCGGCTCGAACCCGCTCAGCACCCAGGACGACGTGGCGGCGGCGCTCGTCGGCCACTACGGCATTCCGACGTTCGCCATCAAGGGCGAGGACCACAAGACCTACTACTCGCACATCGTTTCGTGCATCGAGGCGCGTCCGCACGTCACCATGGACGACGGCTGCGATCTCGTGACCGTGCTGCACACCAAGAAGACGAAGTTCCTCAAGGACGTCTTCGCGGGCACCGAGGAGACCTCGACGGGGGTGACCCGCCTGCGTGCGATGGCCGCGGACCGCAAGCTGCGCTTCCCGGTCGTCGCGATCAACGACGCCGACACGAAGCACCTGTTCGACAACCGCTACGGCACCGGCCAGAGCACGCTCGATGGCGTGCTGCGGGCGACCAACATGCTGGTCGCGGGCTCGACGGTGGTGATCGCGGGGTACGGCTGGTGCGGCCGCGGTCTCGCCGCGCGTGCCAAGGGCATGGGCGCCACGGTCATGGTCACCGAGGTGGACCCGCTGCGCGCGCTCGAGGCGCAGATGGATGGCTACATCACCTGTTCGATGGAGGAGGCGGCCCCGAAGGGCGACCTGTTCATCACGGTGACCGGCAACAAGTCGGTCATCCGCCGCGAGCACTTCGCGGCCATGAAGGACGGAGCGATCGTCTGCAACAGCGGGCATTTCAACGTCGAGCTCGACATCCCGTCGCTCGAGCGCATGGCGGTCAGCAAGAAGGTCGCCCGCCCGTTCGTGGACGAGTACCGGCTCAAGGGCGGCAAGCGGGTGTTCCTGCTCGGCGAGGGCCGGCTCATCAACCTGGCGTCGGCCGAAGGCCACCCGGCGATGGTGATGGACATGTCCTTCGCGAACCAGGCGCTGAGCGTCGAGTACCTGCGTCGCAACGCGCGCAAGCTGCAGAAGAACGTCTACGTCGTTCCGAAGCCGATCGACAAGGAAGTGGCCCGCCTGAAGCTCAAGAGCATGGGCATCGAGATCGACACGCTGACGGCCGAGCAGGTGAAGTACCTGGCCACCTGGAGCGAGGGCACCTAGCCCTCGATGCGGTCGCGGTTCCGAACGCCCCGGCGGCCTCGCGCGCCGGGGCGTTTCGCGTCCCGTCGGGCGTTGCCCGCGCCGCGGGGCGACGCTTAACCTGCGCGCATGCTGTCGCATCGCGTCCCCGAGAATCCCGAACCGAACGCCTGGGCACGAAAGCTGGCCGCGCTGCGGGCGGCCGGCGGACCCGTCGCCGACCTGACCGCGAGCCATCCGGGCGCGCTCGGGCTTTCGCCTCTCGGGCCGGCGGCCGAGGCGCTGGCGGCGGCCGGCGTCGGCTCCTGCATGCCGGCTCCGCTCGGGGAGCCGGCGGCGCGCGCGGCGATCGCGGCCGACCTCGAATCGCGAGGACTGCGCGCCGAAACGGACCGCGTCGTGATCACCGCGAGCACGAGCGAGAGCTACGCGCAGCTCTTTCGCCTGCTCGCCGACCCGGGCGAGGCCATCGCGTTCCCGGCGCCGAGCTACCCGCTCTTCGAGCCGCTGGCGCTGGCCGAGGGCGTGCGGCCGCTCACCTACCGGCTCGCGTGGGACGGCGCCTGGCATCTCGATCGCGGGTCGTTCACCGCCGCGCTTCGGACGGCGAAGGCGGTCGTGCTGGTGGAGCCGAACCACCCCACGGGCACGTGCCTCGATCGGGACGAGCGCGAGTTCGTGGAGGCGTCCGTCGAGCGCGCGGGCTGCGCCCTCATTGCCGACGAAGTGTTCCGCGAGCACCCGTGGCCCGGCCGGACGTCCCTGCCGTCGTGGCTCGACGGTCCGCGCCGCGCACCGACCTTCGTGCTGGGCGGGCTCAGCAAGCAATGCGGCCTGCCGCAGCTCAAGCTCGGCTGGATCGTGGCCGCGGGGCCGGCGCGGGCGCGTGGCGAGGCCCTGGCCGGGCTCGAGTGGCTCGCCGATCTGCAGCTGAGCGTCGGCTCGCCGGTGCAGGCGGCCCTGCCCGCCCTGCTTGCGCTGTCACGCGAGTTCGTGCCGCGCGTAAGAGAACGACTGGTGGCGAACCTCGAGGCGCTCGACGCGCTGGCGCTGGCCCGGCCGGTCGTGACGCGGCTGCCGGGGCTCGGCGGCTGGAGCGCGGTGCTGCGAGTGCCCGCGACGCGCGGCGCCGGGGACTGGGCCCTGTCGCTGCTCGAGCGATCGGTGGCCGTGCACCCCGGCGACTTCTACGGCTTCGAACGCGGGGAGCACCTGGTCGTGAGCCTGATCGCGTCTCCCGCCGACGTCCGGCGCGGCTGCGCCGAGCTCTCGGGGCTGCTCGCCGGGGGCTGACCGGCTCAGCGCTTCGCGCGCCGGCTCCGGTACAGGTGGCGCAGCAGCAGGATCTGGCCGTAGTGTCCGGCGTAGTGCTCGACCAGGTGATGCAGGATCCAGCGCCGCTGGAAACTGCGACGGGGTCCGCCGGGCCGGTCGGCCCGCACCGACTCCTGAAGATCGGCGGCGGTGAAGCGGCGCACGTGGCGGCGGGTGAACGAGCGCGCGCGGGCTTCGAGCGCGCGGTAGTCCCCGACCTTCCAGCCGTGGAGCGCGCGCGGTGGCGTGCCGCCCGCGGGCAGCGGAATGCCGTCGTCGTCCACTCCGATTCCGAGCAGGCGTTCGAGCTTCGCGTCGTCCACGCCGGTGGTCGCGCGCTGGATCCAGAACGCCTCGACGATCGCCATGTGGGCGAGCAGCATCCCCTGGGTGTTCAAGCCGCGCTTCGGCTGCCAGACGAGTTCGGCGGACGAGGCGCCCGCCATGTCGCGCCACAGCAGCCGGCTCAGATCGTCGAGCTGGGCGACGAACAGCGCCGCCTCCTCGCTGCGCCAGCCACGCGGCCGCCGCAGGACGTGGGACTGGAGGGGGACCGCCATGGAGCCTCCGCGGGTCGGGTTGTGGGTGGGAGGGATGCGCTCGATACTGGCGTGCAAATGGACGAGCGCATCCTACACGAGGGCGGTCCCGCGCCGGATCCGGCGGGTGCGCAGGACGCCGGCGGACCGCCGGAGCCTGTCCGGGCACCCGAGCTCGGAGCGCATGCGTCGAACTTCCGCTTTCCTCCCGGCTTCCTGTGGGGAGCCTCGACCTCCGCGCACCAGGTCGAGGGCGACAACACCAACAACGACTGGTGGGACTGGGAGGCCGCGGGCCGGGTTCTGGAGCCGTCGGGCAAGGCGGCGGATCATTTCCACCGCTACCGGAGCGACTTCGACCTGGCGCAGGCGCTCGAACACAACGCGCACCGCTTCTCGCTGGAGTGGAGCCGCATCGAGCCCGAGGAAGGCCGCTGGTCGCAGGAGGCGATCGCGCACTATCGCGACGTCCTCACGGCCCTTCGCGAGCGCGGCATCGAACCGGTCGTCACGCTCTACCATTACACGATGCCCCGGTGGATGGCCGCGAAGGGCGGCTGGGAGAGCCCGGCGATGGAAGAGCGCTTCACGCGCTACGTGGACCACGTGTTGTCCGAGCTGGGACCGCTCGCCCGCTGGTGGATCACGCTCAACGAGCCGGTCGTGCAGGTCTTCAAGGGCTGGATCATCGGCCAGTGGCCGCCGGGCAGGACCGACTGGCGCGTCGCGTTCTCGGTGCTGCGGCACATGCTGCGCGCCCACGTGCGCGCCTATCACGTCATTCACCGGCACCGGCCGGACGCGAAGGTCAGCATCGCCAAGCACGTGCTGGCGCTGTCCGCCTGCGATCCGCGGAGTCTGCGCGACCGCCTGTCGGTGCGGGTGCGCAGTTACTTCTTCAATCACCTGTTCGTGGACGCCCTGCACACCGGCGTGCTGCGCGTGCCGGGACTGTTCTGGGAGCGGCTGCCGCACGGCCGCACGCTCGACTTCATCGGCATGAACTACTACACGCGGGATTTCGTGAAGAACACCGGGCTGGACCTGCCCGGCTGGATGGGCGGCGCCTGCCGGCTCGACAACCGCCAGCACGTGGGCAAGCTCAACGACCTCGGCTGGGAGATCTACCCGGAGGGACTCGCGCGCTACCTGCGCGAGTTCGCGCGCTTCCGACTGCCGATCCTGATCACCGAGAACGGCGTCCCCGCCCACGAGGACGACGACCGCTGGGTGTTCATCTTCCTGCACCTGTGGCAGGTCGCACGGGCCATCGCCGACGGAGTGCCGGTCATCGGCTACCTGCACTGGTCGCTGCTCGACAACTACGAATGGGCGGATGGCTATGCGGCGCGCTTCGGGCTGGTCGAAGTGGACTTCGCGACGCAGGCCCGGCGCATCCGGCCGAGCGCCTGGAAGCTCACGAACGTGATCCGGCGGAACGAGCTCTAGCCCGACCTATTCATGAACCGTGAGCCGAGAGTGACGGATGCCCGTGAAGCGCAAGGAGCAGGGCTGGCCAGCGACGCAGTCGTGTCGGTGACACGTCGAGGAAGCTGGCCAGCCCTGCGACG